>CAZNWL010000172.1:0-2627 GCA_964577045.1 uncultured Planctomycetia bacterium
TAAAGCAGAGCTTCGGCGATTTGCACGGCGTTGAGAGCCGCGCCTTTACGTAGGTTATCGGAAACACACCAGAGCCAGAAAGAGTTTTCGCTATAAGGATCAGGCCTTAAGCGGCCAACGTAAACAGCATCTTTTCCATCAACCTCAAGAGCTAAAGGAAACTTCTCAACTGATTCAAAAAACTCTACCCCTTCTGAATTTTTCAAAACATCCTTTATCTGCTCGAGGCTCGCTTTCTTCTTAGTGGTAAAATATACGCTCTCGGAGTGAGCGTTAAATACCGGAACCCGCACGCAGGTGGCGGAAATTTTTATGGAAGCGTCACTATAAATTTTGTGAGTCTCGTGGACTACTTTCCACTCTTCATTGGTATAGCCTTCTTCGGAAAAGCTGCCGATTTGTGGGATTACGTTAAAAGCAATCTGGGCAGGGAAACTATCACTTAGATTTTTAACCCGCTTATTCACTTCTAAACAAGAATCAACCGACTTATTGTCAGCTACTATCTGTTTACTTTCATCCCACAAAGTCTGCATTGCCTCTTTTCCAGCACCAGAAGTGGCCTGAAAACTGGTTAAAATAATTTGCTTTAGGCCGAATTTTTTGAAAATGCCGCCTAAAGCTACCACCATCTGGATAGTCGTACAATTAGGATTAGCAATTAAACCCTTGTGCCGGAAAATTTCCTTGCGGTTTACTTCCGGAACTATCAGGGGTACGCCTTGCTTTAAACGAAAATCATTGCCGTTGTCAATTACCACTGCCCCTTTTTCCATAAACTGCTGGGCATATAAAACTGACGCTCCCTTCTCGCCTTCGGTTCCGGCAAAAAGAGCGATATCTACACCGGAGAAATCCGCACCCTCTATTGCTTGGACTTGATAATCCTGGCGGTCAACGTTAATTTTCCTTGCGCTGCGGGCAAAAATGCGTAAATCCCCTACTGGGAGTTTACGTTCTTTGAGAATCCTTAAGATTTCAATTCCTACTGCCCCTACGCCAATTACTGCGACGTTTTTTCGCATTTTTTTCTCTATTTAGGGCGGCCCAGGGGCCGCCCCTACATTATAGATTTTTGACGATTAAATCGCCGACTTCGCTGGTGGAATAACCCATTTTGCCGGCGGCTAAACTTTGCAACTTTTCTCTAACTATCTTAATCACTGAATTTTCCACTGCTTGGGCAGCTTGGCTTTCGCCGAGCTGATTAAGTAACATAGAAAGCGCGCAAACCGCGGCCAAGGGGTTAATCACGCCTTTGCCGGTATATTTAGGGGCGCTTCCGCCGATTGGCTCAAACATGCTTACGCCTTGGGGGTTGATATTCCCTCCGGCAGCAATACCCATCCCGCCTTGAATCATTGCCCCTAAATCCGTAATGATATCGCCGAACATATTATCAGTAACAATCACGTCAAACCATTCCGGATTTTTCACCATCCACATGCAAGTAGCATCCACATGGGCGTATTCGGTTTTTATATCCGGAAATTCTTTAGCTACCTCGTAAAACGCCCTTTCCCACAAATCAAAGGCAAAAGTCAAAACATTGGTTTTCCCGCAAAGGGTTAAAGTTTTCTTTTTATTTCTTTTCCGAGTATATTCAAAAGCATAACGCAGGCAGCGTTCTACGCCCCGGCGGGTATTGTAGGAAACCTGTGTAGCTATCTCGTTGGGCGTACCCTTATCCTTGAACTCGCCGATTCCTTTGTATAAGCCTTCGGTGTTTTCCCTCACTACCACAAAATCTATTTGTTCGGGTGTTTTATCTTTTAGCGGGCAGAAGCGGCTGTCATAAAGCTTAACCGGCCGTAAGTTAATATACTGCTCCAGCGAAAACCTTAAGGTTAAAAGAACCCCTTTTTCTAAAATCCCCGGCTTGACATCAGGATGGCCGATGGCGCCCAAATAAATCGCGTCAAAGGAGGAAAGCTCTTTTATGCTGGAAGGCGAAAGGGTTTCTCCGGTGCGTAAATAACGCGTCCCGCCAAAATCATAGCTGACAGTTTCGTATTTAAAATTATATTTGGACGAAACCGCCTCTAAAACTTTTAACCCCTCTCTGATTACTTCCGGGCCAGTGCCATCGCCGGGAATAACCGCTATCTTGTAGCTTTTCATCGCTGCTCCTTTTCCTTAATCCAATTCAAGAGCCCGCCAGATTTTATAATTTCCTGCATAAAAACCGGAAAGGCTTCGGACCTAAACTCTTTTTTTGCAGACAAATCTTTTATCAAGCCTTTATTTAAATCTATTTCCAACACGCTGCCGGATTTAATTTTACCGCAATCTTTGGATACCAGAATTGGCAGGCCTACATTTATGGCATTACGATAAAAAATCCTGGCAAAACTTTCGGCAATCACCAAACTCACCCCGCAGCCTTTAATAGCTACCGGAGCATGTTCGCGGCTGGAACCGCAGCCAAAATTTTTGCCGGCCACTATTATATCGCCTTTAGCTACTTTTTGAGAAAAATTTTTATCGATGTTTTCCATGCATTTTGAGCCTAAAAATTTCTCATCCTGGGAATCCAGGTACTTGGCGGCGATGATATCATCGGTATTGATATTATCGCCGAATTTGTGGACTTTGCCTTTAATAATCATTTGTCGCTTCGCTCCAAT
>CAZNWL010000173.1:0-2609 GCA_964577045.1 uncultured Planctomycetia bacterium
GCGTTAATATCAAAATCCACCCGGTAATTATAATCGGTGGAAACTGAACCCGTAGTAATTGCCATAGCCCTGGCCCAGGATAAATCTGACACTAGCTTCTGCACCTCGTTTTCCAGCTTACGGGGGCTAAGCGTGGAAAGGGAAACCCCAATAGTTACTGAAATCATAGAAATAATAGCCACAATCATCACAAACTCAATCAGGGTGAATGCCTTTAAAAAGTATGCTTTTATTCGCATAATGTTATCCGCCGAAACGGCTTTTTATTTTGCCGGATTCGCTGTCTAAATAATAACCGCTGCCAAAAGGGTCTTGGGGTATATCAGAAATTATGCCTTTATTCTCTAACTCCTCTAAACTTTGCGGTAAGCGGCCATAATGGTCCTTAAACGATTCCACGGCATCCTGCAAAGTAATCATGTTTTTCAGCCATTCAATTTTAAGCTTAACCCATTTAAGCTGCTGGGGGTCTTTGACCGATTCCAGCAACCCTTCTAAATACAAAAGCCCAAGGCGCGGCTCGCCAGCCCGGTAATAAAGCATGACCTGGTTGCTTTTTAAAAAGCCGGGCGCACCCGGCCGTTTTGAAGCCAGCGCATAAAATTCCGCAGCCTTAAGATTGTCTCCTAAAAGGTAATAATTAAAACCCAGCCAGTAAGGAATTTGCCAGTAAGTAGGGCTGTTGACTAAACCAAAGAGTAAGAATTCGTTACCTTGCTTAAGCTCATCTTTGGTATTGACTATAGCTGAACCGGCAAAGAAGTAAGCCTGCAACATATCCTTATCCAGAAGCACTGCCGCTTTAAAAACTTCTTGAATCCAAGGGAGTCGTTCTTCCCGGTTCCTGAATTCGTCAGTAACCCCTAATACTCCCTTAATATAATAAACATCAGCCAAAAGGTTCTTGATTCCCCCCTGAATATTGCGTAAATATTCGTAAGGAGGGACGAATAAAAGCCGTTCTTCGGTTATTGCAGAGTTAATTTGCAAACGCAGGGACAAAAAAGGAATAAGAGAAAAACAAGCCAAAAAAATTAAAAGGTTTAATATTCCTTTTTCTCGAAAATGAATAAATTTATTAACCATAAAAATAAACAGTATACCAAAGCGTAAAGGCTAATCCCCAGAAAAAATTTATAACCGGGAAGCTTGCCGTATACTGCCAGAAGTTTAATGTCCAACTTATCCATGTTGGGAAGAAAAAGATAGATAGCTTTGATAAAAAGCTTCTGCATGGGTACGCCATAGGCTTTTACGATAGCCAAAGCCGAAGGAAGAAGTTCGGCTCCTAGATACACAAAAAGCAAAGAAAGCAACGAAACAGTAGCTGAAGAAAAAAGGGTAGAAAACAATGAGGCTAAAAAAATAATAATCATAATTTTTAAAAAAAGTGGATATAAAGCGGCCAACGCTGCCCAGTTAAAAGCCTGGTGGATATAGAGAAGGGCTCCGAAGCAAACTGCCGATAAAATAAAATACAACCCGCAAAGAAGAATATAGCCAAAAATCTTTCCGCTTAGGCAAATAGCCGCCGGAAAATTAGAAAGGTAAACCTCCAAGATGCGATTTTCCTTTTCGCGGAAAAAACTGAAAGTAAAACTGAAAATAACTAAAATTACAGCAGTTAGCTCAATACCGGCTAGCCCTGCATCGCGCATGACCTTGTCGGCGTGGCCGACAGAAAGTTTTCCCAAGAAAATGCAGAATAAGAAATAAAAGATAGAGAAGAAAACTACGCCCAGAAAAAATTTATCGCGCACCGCCTCTTTAAAATTCAAAAATGAAACCGCCAGGAACTTGCGCATCTATGCCTCCAATTCTTTTAAGAACGCCTCTTCTAAAGTAGAAGCATTGTGTTTTTTTAGGATTTCTCCAACCCCGGCTTCACAAGTAATCTTTCCTGAGTTAATGATAGCAATCCTGGCTTTGAGCTGTTCTACCTGCGAAAGGATGTGCGAAGAAAAAAAGACAGTTTTACCGCGCTGGTTTAACCCCGAAATAATCTCAAGAACTTGTTTCTGGCCCAAAGGGTCTAGCCCCAGAGTCGGCTCATCAAGAATAATTACTTGGGGGTCTTTAAGCAGGCAAGTGGCTAAACCTAAGCGCTGAATCATACCCCGGGAATATGCGCCGATAGCTTTACGGCGGTGCGGGGCCAAACCTACTAAATCGAGCAAGGATTCAATCTGCGAAACTTTTAGATTAAAACCCGAGCCTAAAATTTTTAAGAACTCAATACCTTTAAGGTTTTTGGGGGGAAGAAAATTTTCCGGCAGGAATCCGAAATTTTCCTGAATATCCCGAGGCTGGCAAGGATTTCCTTTAAATAAAATCCGGCCCTGGTCAATACGCAACAAGCCTAGGATCGAGCGGATAAGAGTGGTTTTACCGGCGCCGTTTACCCCTAAAAGGCCGAAAATTTCTCCTTTGCGGACTTTAAGGTTAATGCCTTTTAAAACTTCGGCTTTTCTAAACTTTTTATAAATACCTTCTAATGAAAGTAAAAACTCCATAAATTATTTCTATAGAAATGAAATAATAGTAATATGTAAATATTATACTTATAAAAATTAAAGCGTCAATAAAAACAATAAAAAAACCCTCTCTTC
>CAZNWL010000174.1:0-2601 GCA_964577045.1 uncultured Planctomycetia bacterium
AAAGCTATCCGCGAAGTTTTTAATATCTACGCCGACAAAACCCCGGTTACAGCCATTAAATCCATGACCGGCGAATCCGTGAGCGCTTCCGGGATTTTACAACTGGCCGCGGCTTTAGGAGCGTTAGAGAAAAATTTTATACCTCCTACCATAAATTATCGGGAAAAAGATTCTTCCTGTAACCTTGATTATATTCCCAACCAGGCAAGAGAACAGGAGTTAAATAATATAATGATTAACAATTTTGGCCCAGGCGGCAACAACGCCACGGTTGTCGTAAAAAACCACGGAGGTGAATAGTGGTACCTCAAGATTTAGACAAGCAGATTAAAGAGATTGTAGCCAGAGTGATTGAGCTGGATGCCGCACAAATCACCCCCGATGCCGATTTTATTAACGACTTGGGGGTGGATTCGCTGAAAGCTATTGAGATTACCGGAGCTATCGAGAAATCTTTCCGGGTAGTTGTCCCGGAAGAAAAAATCCGGGAAATTCGCACCTTGAATCAGGCAATCGCTTTGACTAAACAGTTGTTACAAGCTAAAGGTTAATATGCCGATAATTTGGGATAAGGAAAAAGTAAAGTCTATTTTACCCCAGCGCGAGCCTTTTCTCTTTGTGGATGATGTCATTGAGCTTCAAGAAGGCCATCGCATAGTGGCGAGAATTTATCTTGACCCGGCTGCGGATTTTTTTAAAGGCCATTTCCCGGGTAATCCGGTAATGCCGGGAGTTTTAACCATCGAAGCTATGGCCCAGGCGGGAATTTTAGTTTATGTCACTGCCCGGCCGGATATCGTCAAAAAAAGCCCGGAATATTATTTTGGCAGCGTCAATGCCAAGTTCCGCTCGCCGGCTTATCCCGGCGAAACTTTGATTTTAGAAGCGGAAATTTTCAAAGTGGCCAACTTCGGCGGAGTCGTGGACACTAAAGCCAGGGTGGGAGACCGTTTAGTAGCCGAGGCAAGGAGTATTTTTGCGGTTAAGGTGAAAGATGAATAGTGATAGAAGAATAGTGGTGACTGGTATCGGAGTGGTTTCTTCGGTGGGAACCGGTAAGGATGCTTTCTGGAAGGCAATCCTCGCCGGAAAATCCGGCATCAGCCCGGTTACTTCTATTGACACTTCGGTTTATAAATGCCACTTAGGCGGCGAAGTCAAAGACTTTGCGCCGGAAAAATTCATTCCCAGAAGAAAGATAAAGTTTTTAGGCCGCTCATCGCAGCTAGCTATCGCCGCTTCAAGCTTAGCGCTGGATGATGCCAAACTTCCTTACAAAAGCGCCGAGCGCAAAGAGATGGGAGTTATCGTAGGCACGACCACCGGCGAGCGGCCGATGGAAGAGCTTCTGGCTTCCTGGGCTAAAGGCGGCTTCAAAGAAGTTGACCGGGCTAAAATTTTTCAGGCGTCGGTGAATAATATTTCCGCCAATGTCGGAATAGAGTTTAAAGCCCGCGGCGTCAATTACCTAATTCCTACTGCCTGCGCCGCCGGAAATTACGCAATTGGCTGCGGTTTTGATTTAATCCGAAACGGCGATTTGAATTTTGTCTTAGCTGGCGGAGCCGACGCTTTTTCCATCTTCGCTTTTACCGGCTTTCAGAGGATTTATGCGATGAGCCCGGATATCGTCCGCCCCTTCGATAAAAACCGCAAAGGCATGATACAAGGCGAGGGCGCGGGCATCCTGTTGCTTGAGTCTTACAAGTCAGCTTTAAAACGCGGGGCAAAGATTTACGCCGAAGTTTTAGGTTATGGGCTTTACTGCGACGCTTATCACGCTACCGCGCCTGACCCTAAAGGTATCGCTAAAGTTATGGAGAAGGCTTTAACCGAATCCGGAATAACCTATAAAGACGTGGATTATATTTCCGCTCACGGAACCGGCACCGGCCCTAATGATAAGGCCGAATGCGCGGCGATAAAGGAAGTTTTTAAGGAACGTTATAAACAGGTAATGGCCAGCTCGATAAAATCCATGCTCGGCCATGCCATGGGCGCAGCTTCAGCCATTGAAGCCGCGGCCTGCTGCCTGGCCATCAAAGACGATATTGCGCCACCCACCACAAATTACCAAACTCCTGACCCGGAATGTGATATTGACTGCGTTCCCAATCAAGCAAGAAAAGCCAAAATCAATGTCGCCCTGAACAATGGCTTTGCTTTTGGCGGCAACAACGCCTGCGTAGCCTTCGGAAAAATAAAATAATAAAGTCAATCCAATTATTTTTTGAAATATGTATTGCAACTTAGTTATAACTAAGTTATAATACATACTATGGAAATACCCGTATATAGCGATTTACAGTTAAGAGAAGTCTTTCATCTGGAGTTTTTAAGGTGGCTGGGCAGGAAGATAAAAGCAGAATACTATTGCCTAAAAGGAGGCGTGAACTTACGCCTTTTTTTTAAAAGTATTAGATACTCTGAAGATATGGATTTGGATGCCGGCCAGATCAAAGTCTCTGCGCTTAAGGACGCGGTTATGGAGATACTCAAAGGCCAGCTTTTCCAAGACAGCCTTAAACCCTTCGGCATACAAAGAATCATCCCTCCTAATATCACAAAGGCAAAACAGACTGAAACTACCCAGCGTTTTAA
>CAZNWL010000175.1:0-2601 GCA_964577045.1 uncultured Planctomycetia bacterium
AATTTTATAACCATAAAAGATTTTATAGCCAAATACCGTAATGTGGATTTATTAAAGTTATTCTTTTTATCTGCGCATTATTCGCACCCTCTGGACTACAATCAGGAAAAAATGGAAGAAGTAAAAAAATCTTACGACAGGTTTCGTATATTATTTAATAAGATAAAAAGAGAATGTGAAGTAAGAGATACTGCGAAGTTATCGAGCGACAGTTTAGGCGACATAGCTCTTTTTAGAGAAGAGTTTGAGAAAGCTATGGACGATGATTTTAATGCTCCGCTGGCTTTGAGCGTATTATTTAATATAGTGAATGAATGTAATAAAATATTGGATGATAAAGAAGATTCCCGCAGATTCTTGCTTCGCTGCGCCATGAAGACTATTATTGAATTAGGGAATATTTTAGGCTTATCTTTTAAAGATATCAGCGTAGAAGAGGAACTCGATACTTGGATTACTGTTGCTATCGCGCAGCGTGAACAGTTAAGAAAAGAAGGTAAGTATGCTCAAGCCGATGAAATTAGAAAGGATTTAGAGAAGAAGGGTATAATTATAGAAGATACTAAAGAAGGGGCTACATGGCGCAGAAAAAGTTAAAAAATAAGAAAGCCTTTTTCATCACCGTGGAAGGGCTTGAGGGTTGCGGCAAGAGCAGCGTGGTGAAATTTTTAAGCTGTTTCTTGAAAAAGGACGGCTTTTCCGTAAAAGTCCGCCGCGAGCCCGGCTCAACTGCAGTGGGAGAAAAAATCCGGCGGATTCTCTTAGACAGAAAAAACAAAAACCTTTCGCCGCACACCGAGCTTCTTTTGTATCTGGCAGCCCGCACCCAGCTCATCGAAGAAAAATTAAAGAAAGACTTGAAAAATTACGATTTCGTCATTTGCGACCGTTTTTTTGACTCAACCTTGGTTTATCAAGGGTATGCTTTAGGCTTAGGAAAAGTGGCGGAACAAGCAGTCAGGATATTTTCTCTGGGGGTTAAGCCGGATTTAACCTTTTACCTTGACGTTTCAGCTAAAAAAGGCTTAGCCCGCCTAAAGAACAAGGACCGGATTGAATCACGGCCATTGGCTTTTCATCATAAGTTGCGCCGGGGATTCTTAAAACTGGCGCAGAAAAATAAGCGCCGGATAAAAGTTATCAATGCCCGTGGAAATTTGGAAAATATTTATATAAAACTTCAAAAAATAATGACAGATTACATAGATTAAATAAAGATTACAGCGATTATTCGGCAATCTTTGTAATCTATATCTAATCGCTGTAATCATTATTATTATGCAGCAGATTCAAGAGTTACTTGATTATTTTTCCTCCCTTAAAAAGCATTCTTCTCTCGGCACAAGTTACGCTTTTGTCGGAGAGGATTTTTCCAGCGTCTTTGAGGTTATAAAACTGATTGCTTGCCGGGTTGAAAAAACTTTTTGCGCAGCCTGCTGGGATTGTAAGGCCATTGACCGAAGAGACCATCCCGACCTTTTGATTATCGAGCCGGAAGGCCTGACTATAAAAATCGAAGCCATCCGGGAAGCTATCCGTTTTTTGTCTTTGAAAAGCTTTCGCTTGGGGCCCAAGGCCGTCGTGATTAAAGAGGCCCAGAATTTGACCCCAGAAGCCCAGAATGCTTTTTTAAAAACTCTGGAGGAGCCGCCGGAAAACTCCTTTATTGCCCTGTGTACTTCTAAATTAGAGGCATTACTGCCTACTATAACTTCCCGCTGCCGCAAGATTTTTCTGCCCTTTATGGAAAAGCCGCTTGGGCTTAAAACCTCGGCATTGCTTGAAGTTTTATCCGGCCGGGACATTATTTTTAAGGACCGGCAGGAGTTTTCTTCTTTCGTCTTTAGCCTGATTTCGCTTCTGCACCAGGGCTTATTAGCCAAAGAAAGCGGTGAAAATAATCAGTTGTCTAAGCTGGAGGGATGTGCGATAATTCTCAACGATAAAAGCTCTTTAGAGATTCAGTCTATTCTAGAGGAGCTGCTTAAGATTTACGCCGCCCATGCAAGCGTGAATATGAATTTAGCGATGAATTTAATCAGGTTACAATTAAAAATATGATTACAGAGATTAAATATAGATTACGGAGATTGATAATCGCTGTAATCTTTTTTAAATCTTTGTAATCATTATAAAAAATAATTATGAAAGTTGCTTTAGTGCGTTTAAGGGAAGCCGGACAACTCATGACTTATCAGATTGCCGAAGACGTCAATGTGCACGACTACGTTATCGTCGAAGCTGACCGGGGGCTCGATTATGGGGAGATAATTGAGATAAGCGATACGGATTTGAATAATCCTGCCGCCGGCAAAGAAAGCGCAATCAAAAGCATCGTCCGTAAGCTTAGCCCCGAAGACTTAAAAGGGATAAAGGAAAATAAAAAAGAAGCCAAAGAGGCTATGCGCATGTGCGCCAGGAAAATCCGGGAATATAAGCTGGAGATGAAGCTGGTTGATGCGGAATACTCTTTTGATAAGAAAAAAATTGTTTTTTATTTTACTTCCGAGGGCAGGGTTGATTTCCGGGAACTGGTTAAGGAGCTGGCTAAAGTTTTTAAAATCCGCATTGAGATGCGCCAAATCGGCGTAAGGGATGAAG
>CAZNWL010000176.1:0-2574 GCA_964577045.1 uncultured Planctomycetia bacterium
GTTTTAGCCCCGTTTGCGCAAGCTAAAGCCGCTAAATCGCTGACTTCTTCAATCAAACCAAAAAAATTAGGGCTCTGAATCACGACACAAGCGCAATCAGTATTGATCTCGCGTTCTAACAACTCCTTGCTAACTAGGCCGTTGTCGCCGAATCCCAGCTCTCTAATTTGAAAAGTATCAAAGCCGCTTAAATACGTGCGCAAGGTTTGGAAATATTCCCGGTTTAAGCTTCCCGAAACAATAACTTCTTTACGCTTGGTCACTCTTAAAGCCATAAGCACTGCTTCGGCCAGGCTCGATGCGCCGTCAAGCAAAGAAGCGTTAGAAACATCCATGCCGGTCAAAAGCGAAATATAACTCTGGTATTCGTAAATTGCCTGAAGCAGGCCTTGCGAGCATTCGGCTTGATAAGGAGTGTAGGCCGTCAAAAACTCCGACTGCGAAACTATAAAATCTAAAGCCGCTGGCCGGTAATGGTCATAACAGCCCGCGCCTAAAAAGGAGTTAAAATTACTCAAAGGGGTATTTTTTTTAGCCAGGCTCTCCACTATTTTTTTAGTATCCAGCTCGCTTAATCCGGCAGGAATATCCAACTGACCTTTAAGTTTAACCTGAGTAGGAATCTGGCTGTAAAGTTCATCCGCAGAGCTCACCCCGATTATCTTGAGCATCTCTTTAACTTCTTTTGGCGTATTAAGGATATAAGGCATAGAAAGGTTATTTCGCTTCTTTTGCTACAAAATCCCGATAGGCTGCTTCGTCCATCAGATTGTCTAACTCATCGGGGTTGTCAACTTTGGCTTTTATCATCCAGCCCAAATCTTGCGGCGACTGGTTAACTAGCTGGGGATTAGAAACTACCTTGCCATTAATCTCAACCACTACCCCGCTGATCGGCGAATAAAGTTCGCTGGCCGCCTTGGTTGATTCAATCGTGCCGAATTGCGCGGACTGCTTTAGGCTATCCCCGGCCTTGGGCAGCTCGACAAAAACCACATCGCCTAATTGGTGCTGGGCATAATCAGTAATGCCAATAGTCGCTGTATCGCCTTCCAGATTCGCCCATTCATGAGATTTAGTGAACTTGAAGCCTGTCATTTTATACCCCCTGATTAGCTAGTTTTTTTGTTTTTGGCGTAACAAAAGGAAATTTAGCAACCTTTGCCCGGTAAAACTTATCGCGTATCTTTATTTTAATTTCAGTGCCCAGCCCGCAGCGCGCTTTATCCAGATAAGCCATACCGATAAACTTATCTAAATTCGGCGAAAATGTTCCGCTACTTACTTCTCCTGCGACTTTACCTTCGCAATAAACCGGATAGCCCTGTCTGGGCATGCTACGTTCCTCCATTACAAAACCCACTCTCTGTTTTGCCAACCCCTCTTTTTTAACCCGGGCTATTTCTTTTTTGCCGAGGAATTCTTTATCAAGTTTCACTGCCCAGCCTAAAACAGCCTCGTAAGGATTAATATCATCATTAAGTTCGTGGCCGTATAAGGGGTAGCCGACTTCAATCCTTAAAATATCGCGGCTGCCCAAACCGCAAGGGGTAATCCCGGATTTTTTGCCTTTCTGAAAAAACTCATCCCACCAGAATACAGCATCATTGCAGGGAACATAAAATTCAAAACCATCTTCGCCGGTATAGCCGCTGCGCGAAAGTAAATAATGCTTTCCTGAAGATTCCCCTTGAAGAAAATGCATATAGTCTAAGTTAACAGCTTCCGAACCTAAACAATCAGCGATTATCTGATAAGCCTTTGGCCCTTGTAAAGAAAGCAGAGCGAATTCATCGCTTCTATCAGTAACCTTAACTCCGCCTTGTATATTTTTATTAAACCAGGCTAAAACTTTATCTTTGTTAGAAGCATTAACCACGCATAAAAAACTATCTTTCAGGCGGTAAACCATGCAATCGTCGATTACTCCGCCTCGGAGATTAATAACGAGATTGTATTGCATCTGGCCGGGAATAATCAAGGAAAGGTCGTTGCTTAAAAGCCTCTGGATAAAAGGAAGGGCTGCTTGGCCGCCTGCCTGCCGGCAGGCAGGGCTTAACTCTATCTCGCCCATATGCGAAGCATCAAATATTCCGCAAGTAGTGCGGCAAGCTTTAGCCTCCAGCAAACTGCTTTTATATTCTACGGGCAGGGCCCAGCCGGCAAACTCAACCATCCGGCCGCCTAAATTTAAATGTTGTTGATAAAGCGGTGTCTTTTTCATTTATACTATCAAAATATTTATTTATTTTATCACATCTTTAAAATAAAAGAAAGGTTTCTTGAACTGGTTTGGTTGTGGCGGAAGGAGAAAAAATTGTCTTTTGCGCATAAACTGCAAAGGCCTAAATCAAGAAAATTATTTTCCTTTAAGCCCCTGCGGTAAAGGTTATCTTTAGCAAAACTAACTGGGTCAAAATAAAATTTGTCGTTTTTCTTTTCTATAAAACTTTTAAAAGGCTGGTGATTTAGAAACTCATCCCCCACTTGGTAACAGCATGGCCTTAAACCCACGCCGGCAGCTACTTTAAAAGATTTTAACTCATAATTAATGTTATCTAAAATCCCGGCTCT
>CAZNWL010000177.1:0-2567 GCA_964577045.1 uncultured Planctomycetia bacterium
CAATTATTCATCCTTCCTTTATACGCCCAGGATTATAATGCTGTGCGTAAACTCGGCCGTGGTGCCTCTAATATGGCTCTTGGCGTCACCGAAATCCCCCGGCAGATGGGCATAATCAGAGAAGAATCGGGTTGTGTGGCCGGGATTTTTTACGGGATACCCCGAGGTTTCCTTTGTTTTTTAGGCAGAAGTGCTTGGGGATTCTTGGAGTTAGTAACTTTTCCCATTCCTCCCTATCGGCCCTTGCTTGAGCCGGAGTTTGTATTGACCGAAGATTATAATGACCTCACTCCCAAGGAATAAGGGTACGAGCAAAAAACTTTCCCGCAGCTTAAAAGAGTTTAACAGCCTACTTATTGGAGTCGGTATTGTTGTGGTTTTAGTTATTTTTAAGAGCTCCCAAAACCCGCTTAAAACTTCCGGAGATTATGTCCTGAAAACCAGGGAAGAAGCTGTAGCTAAGTTTAACCAGATGGAGCTAGAGCTTTCCGATGCTGAATTTACGGAACTTAATAATTTGGTTTTAAAAGGTATGCGCATGCTCCCTCCTTACGAAATAGAAGAGTTAAAGGCTTTGCAGGAAAAATTTGTCTATAAAGGAAGCAAATATTTTAATGAAAAGGACGTGGAGAGGATGCGCCTGCTTAATTACAAAGGAATTAATTTGCTTCCCGAAGAAGACCAGGCCCGCTTTAACTATTTGATACTTAAAGGGACCGGCAAAATGTCCGAGAGTTAAATGGGGAAACGATTTATTTTTTTAGCGCTGCTTGTTTCTTTGCCTTTTTTGGCCTTTAGCGCAGAGATAGTGCTAAAGAACGGCAAAGTGTTAATGGGAAGAATAATTGAGGAAAATCCTGAATTTATAAAAGTCGAAATCAGCGGCATAGCGATAAAATATAACCGCCAAGATATTGAAACTATAGACGGGAAAAAGCCGGACTTTTCTTCTGCGGCCGCTGGGGATGATTTTAAGAAAGGAAGGGTACTTAGCGAGGACTGGGTCAAACATTACAGCCTGGCAGAAAAATATGTGGATGAGCGCCAGTTTGAGCAGGCGATTTCAGAGTTTACAGAAGTCCTTAAAATAGACCCGCAGGCTTTCGAAGCTTATACCGGGATTGGTTTTGTTTATATTGAGCTAGGTAAATACGAACAGGCCTTAGAGAATTTTAATAAAGCCATAGAGATAAACCCCGACTACGCTCAAGCCTATGACAACATTGGGGTCGTTTATTGGCTGCAGCGTCAATACCAGCAGGCGATTCCTTATTTCGAAAAGGCTATCTATGTTAATCCCGATTATCTCCCGGCCATTACTAACCTTGGCTCTATATATATTCTTTTGAACCGTTATCCGGAAGCAGTTATCTACTACCTAAAAGCCTTTCAAATAGACCCCACTAATGCCGATTCAGCTTACAACTTGGGCGTGGCTTATCAGGGTTTAGGCAAAAACCCAGAGGCTAAAGACTATCTTCTAAAAGCGATAGAACTTTATAAAGCTGGAGGCGATGATTCGGGGGTTCAGAAAGCCGAAACCCAGCTTAAAGCGATTCCCTGAATTCATAATGAAAACCTATAAAATTTTGGCTTTTGCTTGTTTGCTTTGGTTTATCTTTTTATGTTTTTTCCATTATTTTTCCCTGCGGCCCCTCTGGGGAGATGAACGGTTTGTCCTCAACAATATAAAGAATTTAAGCTATCTTAAGATTTTTGGGCCGCTCCAAGACAGTCAGGCTTTTCCCAGGGCTTATCTTAGTTTGATTAAATTGTGGGCAGAAACTTTTGGTTATAATGTATTATCTTTGAGAATCTTTCCGCTAATCGGCATGTTAATAGCATTTCTTGTTTGGAAGAAACTTTACCGGGAAGCTTTGGCTTCTCCGATGTATTTGCTGGCTTTGTTTTCTTTAAGCAGCATTTATGTTTTTAGTTATTATGCGGCAGAGCTGAAACCATATTCTTTGGATGTATTAGTAGTGGCTTTGTTCTGCCTTTACCTGAAATATCAACCCAGGCATATAGCCGGAGAGCTTTCCGCGCGGTTTATACTGGCGACTATACTTCTTCCTTTTACTCTTTTTTTGTCTTACGCTGGTTTTTTGACTTTTTGGATAGTAGGCTACAATTTCTTATTGTCCGGTTCCAAGAATAAAAAAGTAGTTTACCTTTTTATCGTTTACAGCTTGCTTTCAGGCTTGGTCGCGATTATGCTATATTTTATAGACCTGCGCCATAACCTTGCCACCGGCGGGCTTTTTTCCTATTGGAACGATTATTTTGTTTCTACTGACTCCTGGTATGGTTTTTTTAAATCCTTTGGCGAAGGTTTAAGGAAAATAGCTACTTGGTGGTTTGGCAACATCGATTTCTTGAAACGGGCTGCTTCTTTTGTCATACCTTTTTTTGCTGCCTCTCTTTTTGCCCACGGGTTTAAATCGTTGAAAGCCAACCGCCTCAAGGTGTGTGATATCGATGCTTTGGGTTTAGTAATTTTTATGGAACTGCTGGTATTAGGAATCTTAAAAAAATATCCTTTTACCGGAGAGAGGATAAGTTTATTC
>CAZNWL010000178.1:0-2567 GCA_964577045.1 uncultured Planctomycetia bacterium
GGTTTGTTTAAAGAGCCTGATAAATTTTTCGTCTTTGTAATATTTTTCATATATTGCATTTAGTTTTGCCGCATCAATTTTCTTAGTTAAGTTAGCATGTATAGTGGCCAGAATCCCCCTTTCTACAGGAATCACATGCGGCGTAAATCTTAAGCTGACATTTTTACCGGCAATCTCAGAAAGTATCTGAATTATTTCGGGCAAATGCTGATGCTCAAAAGGCTTATAGCAGAACAAATTACCGTTTAAATGCGCATAGTGATATTCCAGGGCAGGTTTTCTGCCTGCGCCGGTGATTCCGGATTTGGCATCAATAATTATATTTTCCAGCAAATTCTCTTTTAAGAGCGGCGCTATGCTCAATATAGATACTGTCGGATAACATCCCGGATTGGCTATAAGTTTAGCTTTTTTTACCTTATCCCGGTAAAATTCCGGCAGGCCGTAGACCGCTTCTTTTAAATTAGCGGAATCTATGTGTTTTATTTTGTAGAATTGCTCATAAACCTTTGAATCTTGTAGCCGGTAATCCGCGGAAAGGTCAATCACAATTTTTTTCTTTTCCAGAAAAAACGGCGCTACAGTTTGGGAAACCTTATGCGGCAGTGCCAAAAAGAAAATATCCGCTAAACTTGCCGCCTTTTCCTGGTCTAAATTCTCGCATAATAAATCCAGCTTATTTTTAAAACGCGGGAATAGTTCGCCGATATTTACGTCTTTTTCCAAAGCGGCAGAAAGATAACCTATCTCTACCTGCGGATGCGAAAGCAGAATTTTTATAAGTTCTTCTCCGGCAAAGCCGGAGGCGCCTAATACTGCAACTTTCGTAACCATTAAAACACCTCTCCCTTGCTTGATAATCTATAAAAAATAGGCTCTTTTGGGTTAAAAGGCGAAATTAGCTAAAGCAATATGATAAACCAAAAACCGCTTTACGTCAACGAAATTTAACGCCGGGTAACGCAAGCAAAAGTGTGTAAGTTGTCTAAAGCACATTTTGCTCTAGTTGATTAAACCTTCTAAAAGGGCGTTCCTTCCAGTGTTTATTCAAATGATTCAAAACAGCAAACATTATCCTATCGCAGCTTGCGGCGTTGGTAAAACAATTCATAGTCCGGATACGACGGCGTACTTCCCTGAATGAACGCTCTATGGCATTGGTTGTGCGTATCTTTTTTCGATGTTCTTTTGGACAATCGAAGAAGTTAAACATATCGTCTAAGTCTTTTTCTAGGCAATAGACCGCATCGGAAGATATCCTTTGCCATTTACGTCTCCAGATTTTAAATTGTTCTATGGCTTCCTGCTTAGAGCCAGCATTGTATATCACAGCTGCATCGCGTGAGCATTCTTTCTGGCGCTTACGCGGCAGATGGTTAACCACGTTACGCATTTTATGCGCCCAGCAGCGCTGCACTTTTATAAAGGGGTATACTTCTTCTAACGCTACCTTTAAGCCTTTATGGCCGTCAATGGTTATCAATCTTAAGTTTTTACCGACTAATCCCCGGCGGTAGAGATCGTTTAAAAAGGCAAGCCATGCTGGTTTTGTCTCGCGAGACGCCTGGCGGAAGCAGATTATTTCCCTTATACCTAAAAAGGTTATGCCATAAGCTACAAGAACAGATTTCTTCTTGTATTTTAAACCTTCTTTTACTTTCAGATTAATGCCGTCTAAGATTAAATACTGGTATTCGTCAAGCAATGCGCGGTTTTGGAATAGACGCACTTGCGTGTCTAACTCTTTGGTTACTTTGGATACGGTAGAGGCTGATACAGGCATATCTATGAGGCAGGATAACGCTTCGCCAACGCGGCGCGTGGATACTCCGGCTAAGAATATATCTTTTAAGGCACGGTCAACGGCTTTCATCCTGCGCTGGTAGTTGGAAAATACGACCGTTTGGAACTTAGCATGTCGCAAACGCGGGATAGCTATACCATTTATGTTACCGTAAGGAGTTAACAGGCTTCTGTAACGGTAGCCGTTACGATAATCTACCTTTTCGGATAACTTTTTATTCCACTCTCTGCCGGTATAGATTAAAACTTCGTCTTCCATGACAGTTTCCATAAAATCTTTAAGTATTTGCTTTATCTGAATCTGGATATTCTTCCAAAAATCATCGATATTATTCCACTTTACCTCTCTGCGCCAGTCGGCTACAATAGTATTTGGGCTTACGATAATCCTGTCTAGCACATCCATAAGGGTGTACCTCCTTTTAATTAGCCGCTTGTAACGGCTATGTGGTTAATATTGCTTAATCCACAAAAAGGATACACCCTTTCTTATTTACTTGCCAGAGAACTTACACACAATATTTTACGTTATCTTATTTTTTTATTAACTCCGTATTTCTTTAAATGCCCCTGAACCTGCGGGTATTTTACTGCGTAAATATAATGAGCACAACATTTTTTTCAAGCTGATTGCCTCAAGGAGAAACCTACCCCCCCTTCGGGGATACAATTTAGGCTAAAGATTGGAAGCGTTACTTTGATTTATAATCTCCTCTGAAGTTACGGCTGGATGCCGATAGCGTTTCCTGTCCAGGGTTGTTTTC
>CAZNWL010000179.1:0-2563 GCA_964577045.1 uncultured Planctomycetia bacterium
TTTGTTTTTTTAACTATTTTTACTTATTCGTTTTACCGCTTGGACAGTTTAAAAGAAACCGGTTCAAAAAAAGTTTCTTTAATCCAGCCTAATATCCCCCAGGAGTCAAAATGGGAAGCTATGGCTTCTTCCTCAATAATTAATACCTTGAAGGTTTTAGGAGGGTCCGCAGATAAAGATTCTTTATTGATTTTTCCCGAAGCGGCCTGGCCGCAAATTATTAAAGATAAGCAAGCGCAAAGCCTTTTTGATTTTGCCAATGCTATTAACCGGGAGCTATTGATAGGGGGGGTGTTAGAAGAGGGAGGAGAGTTTTACAATGCCGCCTTACTGTTTAATCGGATAACGGACTATGATCAGGATATAGTTTTGACTAACTCTTACCGTAAAATAAAGCTGGTCCCTTTTGGCGAATATGTACCGTTAAGGAATGTTTTAAGTTTCATCAACGTGCTTAATACTGTTGGCGATATATCTTCAGGAAAGGATCTCACTAAATTTTCGCACCACGGAGTTTCTTTTGCAACTCTTATCTGTTTTGAAGATGTCCTACCGATTTATGTCAGCCAGATAGTTCACAATAATGATTTTTTGGTTAATATTACTAACGATGCTTGGTTTGAGGGAAACCCCCAAGCCCGCCAGCATCTAGCCATTATGGTTTTCCGGGCAGTGGAAAACCGGATTGCCATTGTCCGCGCAGCTAATACTGGCATAAGCGGCTGGGTTTCTTTTCAGGGAAAATTAAATATTTTCCAAAACCAAGGCCAGGAAGTTTTTTTTCCGGGCGTTAAGGTTTTTTCGGTTTCTCTGTATAATAAGCGGCCATTTTATACTGTTGGCGGCGAACTTTTCCCGATTTTCTGCGGAATTTTTCTTTTGGGGATTTTTATCAGAGACGGGCTGAAGAGGGAGGTTGTATGAAAGTTGACCTTGAAATAATAAGAGTTGAGAAGCCAGAAGATCTAAATGTCATCATCGGACAGTCCCATTTTATTAAAAGCGTTGAAGATATCTATGAAGTGTTAATCGCCAGCACCCCTAATATAAAGTTCGGCTTAGCTTTCGCAGAGTCTTCGGGCAAATGTTTAGTACGGACAGAAGGCAATGACCCGGAGTTGATAAAGATAGCTTCCGGGAATACTTTAAAGATTGGCTGCGGGCATATGTTTTTTGTGGCTTTAAAAGAAGCTTTCCCTATTAATGTTTTGAACCAGATAAAAAACGTGCCAGAAGTCTGCCGGATTTTTTGCGCCAGCGCAAACCCAATAGAATTTGTCGTGGCTAAAACCCAGCAAGGCAAGGCTATTTTAGGAGTCATTGATGGATTTTCCCCTAAGGGCATAGAGACAGAGGCAGATGTTCGGGAGAGAAAAGCGCTTCTGCGAAAATTCGGTTATAAGCTTCAATGAGACTTGGCTTTTTTGAAATTACTGTTTCAAAAAAGCCTTAGTCGAATTAATCCTGAGCGCTTGTCCTGAGCATAGCGAAGGGAAGCGAAGGATCAGGACTAATGGATAAAGAAAAAAATAAATTTTTACGGCGCAACTTAGGCTGGATTTTTATGAAAGCCTTTGTTTTTCTTTGTGGTATAACCCCGTTGAGCTGGAATTATTTTCTAGGAAAAGTGTTAGGCTCTCTCGCTTACCTGGCAGTGGTGCGTCACCGCCGTATCGCTCTAGAAGGTCTAGCTACTGCTTTTCCAGAATTGGATATTAAAGAGCGCAAAAAAATAGCCCGCGATTTTTTTATTTTCATGGCCCAAGGTTCTTTTGAGCTACTTAATTTTTTAAAAAACCTTAATCAGCTGCAGAATATACGCATTGAGGGAGAAACTAATCTTACGCAGGCTCTCGGTAAAGGGAAGGGTGTGCTTATGGTTACGGCGCATTTAGGCAATTTTCCTTTGATGAGCCTAAAATTAGCCAAGGCCGGCTATCCGGTCAATTTTGTTACCCGGCCAATGCGCGATGAAAAGACCAGCGACTATATCCACAGCTTGCGGACAGACGCCGGAGTAAAGACGATTTTTTCTTTTCCCCGGAGGGAATGCGTTAACGGTATTATCCGGGCTTTAGCCGATAACGAGATAGTGGTGATGCAGATGGACCAGAATTTTGGCACCGGCGGAGTCTGGGTGAAATTCTTCGGCAAATTAGCGGCTACGCCGGTTGGGCCGGTAGTTTTGGCTCTAAGAGCCCAAAGCCCGGTTGTCGCGGCTTATATCTACCGCGAGGGGAGAGGAAAACACTGTATAAAAATATTTCCCGAACAAGAGTTGACCATAACCTCGGATAAAAACGAAACCATACTTATTAATGTAATTAAATTAACCAGGATTATTGAAGGTTGGATAAAAAATAAAGCTTCCCAGTGGGGCTGGATTCACCGGCGTTGGAAATCCCGGCCTTCCAAAGAAATTGAGAAGCTGCCTTTTAAAATTGAACAATAATCTTGTAATTAGCGGATTTTTTTGATAGAATTTTTAATGAGACTTTGCTTTTTTGAAAATACTGTTTCAAAAAAGCCTGAGTCGAATTAATCCTGAGCGCTTGTCCTGAGC
>CAZNWL010000180.1:0-2526 GCA_964577045.1 uncultured Planctomycetia bacterium
AAGCGTCTCCGGTATAAACCCCTTCTCTAGCCAAAGAAATAACCTGGGAAGAATGAACCTGTTGCAGATAGCTTAATTTAGGTTTCTTATCGAGAAAGGAAAGCGCTGAATTAATATCCTCGGGCAAGTTTCCGGCTAAGTTACTCTTAGTAAAGCCAGCTATTACGCTTTGTGAAAAGAAATCTTGGATTAAACTGCAATATTTATTTTCGGTTAGTTTCACCGATCTGGACTATCTTTTCTCTTTGCTTCTCGCCCTGAATAATTGTAATTTGGTATTTTTTAACCCCATAGTATTCGGCCAGAAGCTCAATCAGCTTCTTATTAGCCCGGCCTTCAATAGCCGGCTCATTGAGGTATACTTTGAGAATCTCTTTCTCTCGAATAATTCTCGGTTTCCGCGCCCGGGGGATTACTTTCACCTTTAGCTTCATCGTCTTGGCTGATTGAAGTCAACTTAGCCGAAATATTTCCTGCGCGTTTGGCCACATCATCGTATTTGGAAGCGGCGCCGCGCAGATGCGTGCCTAAAACCGCGTATTCCCGCATAAATACAGCTACGTCTTTATCCAATCTTTTTAAATCCGCGTATATTTTTTTGGCTTTCTTCTCTATCTTCATTGCCTGAAAACCGATAAAAATAGTTTTTAAATAAGCGTAAAGGGTGCTCGGCCCGACCACGAATACTTTTTTCTGATGGGCAAATTCTAAAAGCTGCGTTTCAGTAATAATAAAATAGTAAACGGCTTCAGAAGGAACATACATCAGGCAAAAGTCGCTGGTGGCTTCATCAGGGTAAATATAAGTAGCTGCTTCCTGAATCCGCTTCTTAATACTATCCAAGCAGATTCTACGTTTTACTGCCTTCTCCTCTTCTTTAGCGTTGAAATAGTTTTGAAAAACTTCCAAGGAAAATTTAGCGTCGATAGGAACCAAACCTTGAGGCAGCCTAATCGCAAAATCCACTTTTTTTCCGTCCCGAAAAGTGTATTGGGAAAGGATTGCCTCCTTAGGAAGAATATCCCGCAGGAGATTTTCTAAAATACTTTCGCCGAGCTCTCCCCGGGCTTTGGTCGGCTTTAAGATATCATGAAAAGATTTGGTAAGTTCGAGTATCTCGCGGCTCTCCTGGTTCAGGCCGCCGATTCTTTCGTAAAGTTTATTCAACTCCTGGGAGACAAGCCGCGAAGAACCTAAAGCTTTGTAAAAAATAACCAAAACTATTACTGCTACGGCCAGAATAGCAAAAGCAAGAAAGGTTAACATATTTTTTTATAAATCTCTTTTACTTCGGGCATCCGGCCTTCTCCGTAAACTCCGCAGGCCAGCTCGCCTTTAGCCGGAGGAAGAATAACGTATTTCTTTAAAACAGATAGTTTCTTAACGTTTTCCTGAATCAGCGGGTTCTTCCACATATTCTCATTCATCGCCGGAACCAGTATCACTTTTGTTTCTTTAGGCAAAGCGCAGACTACGGTGGTAAGCAGATTATCACAGATGCCTTGAGCAATTTTGGAAAGCGTATTGGCGGAAAGCGGCGCAATCACACAAAGGTCAGCCCATTTAGCCAGGCTCACATGTTTTGCCGTTTCATCTTTCAGCGGGGTAAACATATCAATGTAAACCGGATTGCGGGAAAGTTCCTGAAAAGTAAGCGGGGCAACGAACTTAGTTGCGGCCTCGGTCATCATCACTTTGACCGAAAAACCTTCTTTGACTAAAAGGCGCACCAAACTACAGGCCTTATAGGCGGCAATGCCTCCGGAAACGCCGACTAAAACATTTTTCTTTTTATTTTTCATCGCTATTTTATTATAAGCCTATTCAGGGTGCGGGCAAGGGCTTTTTTTGACCGGATTTTTATAACTTTTTTCTGCCGGTCGATGAGAAAAGCTTTATAGCCCAGGCGCATATCTTTTAAGCAGTTTGCCACCACAAAATCGCTCCGGTTTTTTAACAGACTCTTGTAGGCTTTATCAATCAGCCCCTTTCGGTTGGCTTCCAGCTTAAATTGAATCAGCGTTGATGCGGGGGCGAGTTTTCTGATTTTAGCGATGATTTTTTCCGCGGGAATGAGTTTTAAATTTAAAGCTTGACGGCCAGAAGGAATCTTTGCCGGATAAGCGCTTCTTAGTTTATAATCGCTTACCGCAGCCATATGGATGATGGCATCGAAACTGCGGCTTTTAAGAATTTTCAGGATTTTACTTTCGAATTCTTCAAAATAACGGTAATAAACTGCGGTAATGCCTCTTACTTTTCCAATACAATGCGGATTGATTAAAAGCGTAACTGAATGGCCTTTCTTTTTGAGAGCTCTGGCTAAAAAAAAGCCGGATTTGCCGGTAAAACGGTTGGTTAAAATCCTTACGGCATCTACTTTTATCCAGGTTGCCCCCGCGGTAATTAATATTTTCATTTTAAAAATATTACCATAGTTTAACCTAAAAATAAAGGGCGATAAATTTTCTTTGAAAAATTTAAAAAATGTGGTATAAATAAAAATCAAGCATTAAAGGAGGAAAC
>CAZNWL010000181.1:0-2511 GCA_964577045.1 uncultured Planctomycetia bacterium
AGCCCGCGGATAATTACGTCTTGCGGGTGCAACAGAATGGCCGGCAAACTCAAGAGGGGTTGGAGAAGGGAGCCGTAACCGAATATGAGGCAGCCGGCAGGACTCACGGTTCTGCTGGCGGCGACCACACTATTGCTCAAGATCCTTTAGAATATTGGTGGGCAGAGCCTTCTGGTGATGGTTTGGATGGGGCAGCCTTTGGCCAGGATGAAGCTGGCCTTAAAGACATGCGGCAGTGGGATGCTGGTAAAGATGGTTCTAAAAGTATAGTCACCAACAAGAGCAATCAGGATGACCAAGAAATTGTCAAGTTCCCAGAGGATATTGTCCACTCCCAGACAGTTTATTCTTCTAACTTGCAGATGCATATGGGCGGCGTAATCAAAGGCATGCGCGGCGATATAGATTTCCTTGGCCCGAGTTTTTATCCTCCGGTGCAAAGTAGCGCTATTGCCAGTTTTAACTGTAAGCAGAGCGGAGAAATTTATAAGGAAGGCGGAGGCTCATCTGCAAGTTTTGAAGCCTGCTTAATTGCCACACACTGATAATTAACTTTATGCTGCCAAAAAATACGGTTTTCCTCCCCCTCATTTTCTTATTTACTCTATCCCCCTTTTTTTTAGCTGCCCGGCCTAAGCTTGATATTCAATTCCCGACGTTTAAACCTCCCCAGCCTCCAGCGGTTACTCTGGTTGAGGAGAATCTGGAAAAAGTCCAGGGAATCATTATAAAAAAATATAAATACCATTCCGAACTTTCCCGCGAAGAGCTAATTGATTTTTACCGCTCAAACCTGTCAGCAGAAGGCTTTAAGGAGATTGAAGACTGGTCAGGCCAGCCAGCCGAAGAACAGCTTTCTTTTCAATTCAACCGGGGGCGGCTCACCAGTGTTTTAGTGGTTATCTTAGAGCCTTATTCTTCAGCCTTTAAAGATGACGCCGGAAAAATTCCCTACACGGTTTTTGTCGAGGAGCAGAGCGACCTTTTGCATTTATCGTTCTATAAGTTTAGCAGGCCTCAACGCCTCAAAGAGCTCCCCGCTTATGGAAAAGCCTGGCAGTTTCTTAACCAGGAGCTTCCCGGCGGTAACACTGTGGCTTATCTGGCTTCTGGCGAGGTAGGAGATGTGATTAAGTTTTATCAGGAACAGATGCCGTCTTTTCAATGGGAGTTTAAAAATAGCTATTCCCGCAAGGGGGTAATTAATCTGCATCAGGCTAGCATTCAGGGCACTTCCAGCGAAAAAATATACCAGGATTTAGGTATCAGTGAGGATGATTTTTTCCCCGGAATAGATTTAAACCTGGAAGGGGCAACCTTAGTTTTTAAAAAGGGCGAGAAAAACTGTTATATAATCATCAATAAGTTTAAAGATTCGGCGCAAGCCTTGGCCCAGAAAAGAATTGACCCTGAACCGCTTAAGAAGTACGGAAATATTTTTATCAATATAGTAACTCAAGATGAAAGCCAGGAACAAAGCCTTAAACAGGATGAGCAGAGTAAGGCTATTTTGCAGCATCATTTTGGCCAAAAAGGCATTAAACGCCCGAAGTTTGAAAAGGTGAATGAGTGAAATAAACCTATATGAAAAAACAAATTAAAGCCCAAAGCTTCCTTATCTACGCTGCCTTGATTGCTTTTGTGGCCGTAGCCCTGATTGCCATGTCCAGCTATATTCAACGTAACATCCAAGGCTCCTATAAGGCTGCTGGCGATGTTTTCGGCGATGAAGAGCAGTAATCTATTGCTTCCAGCCATTGAAGATGGTAAACTGCGATATGGCCAAGAAACATAAGTATCTATTTCTTTTATCGTTTATTTTTTTAGCCCTTAGTTTTTCTAGCCTCGCTCAAGATTTAAGATTAATTCCTCCCCAGACAGAATTAGTGGGCCAGCATAAACAAGAGGAAGAAGAACTGGTAACTACTTCTTATCAATATAAATCCCGTTCCTCTAAAGAAAGCATTCTGGAATTTTACCGTTTAATGTTTGCTAATCAGGGTTTTACTGAGATCCAAGGCCAGCCACCGAGAAAAGACCCTTACAGGCTAAATTATTTTTTTACTAAGGAGCAGGAAGGCACAATGGTGCTTTTGAATTTTTTGCGCCTGGTTGATGAAGGAGTATACACCTATTTTATAACTACTTATCACTACTCTTTGAAAGAAATGCCCTTGCCAGACATACTCTCCGAAGAATAATTTGGGGACAGGTCCCAGTCAAATACCCCCTGTAAAATCAATAGCTTTTTCCTCTCTTTTTTCGTTTTCGAAAATCACTGGAAAGAGTCCTTATTTCTATCAACTTTGGTTCTGATAAAGGTTCAGTTAGAATCGAGCGGTATTCATTTCTATCTAAATAGTTTTTCCAAACAGGTTCGACAAATTCAGATTCTAATAAGCCACAGTTTATCTTTGCACTGGACCATCTATATTCGATGACTTTATTGGTTATGCCGGCACGTAGAGGATTTTGTTCTATATATCTACAAACTGACCACAAATATGACTC
>CAZNWL010000182.1:0-2475 GCA_964577045.1 uncultured Planctomycetia bacterium
TTGGCCTTTTTGTTTATCGGGATAACCGCTTCCGTCGTAATTTTCATGATGATGTAATATGTAAGGCAAAACTTCCTTAAACTCCTGAAGTGGCTCAAGTATCTTTACGCTTAAGACTTCGTGTTCTTTGATAAAAGCAAACTCTTCGGGGCTCAACTTGCCTTTTTTATGCAAAACGCTATCAGGTATGCCAATTTTGCCCAGGTCGTGCAAAAGCGCGGCAACGTTTATCTTTTCTTTCTCTTCGCTAGACAAACCTAAACTATCAGCTAAGAGAAGCGAGTAGCGGCGGACATTCTCCGAATGGCCTTCGGTATAAGGGTCTTTGGATTCCAGAGCGGTTACTAACGCCGTAATAAATTGCAGGTAAGCTTGCTGCCGTCTGGCTTCCTCGGCAATACGTTTTTCAATCGCCTGTAATAGCTCCTGGTTTTTGGTTTCAGAATCGGTATACAAAGAGGCGATGATATCCTCGGGGCGATTATGGGAAACTTTGTGCTGCGGGAGGCGGGAACGTTCGAAAAAGACTACCTCCTCTTTACCCTTAGCCAGTTCAACAATAGTTAAAGGCACAACTTCCCGGACGCTTAAAGACCTGGTAACTACAAACATCCCTATTTTAGCCCGAACCGGCATTCCCTGTTCGAAAAACAAGGCATCTAACTCTACCTTTAACTTGCTAGGGTCAATTTTCTTTGTGGCTATGCCGGCTACTGCTGTCTGGCCGCACTGGGCCCAAAACTCGCTATTTTTTAAAAAAACTGAATTCAGCTTTACCCATAACTGCCTTAGCTGTTCAAAACTCTTTCCTTTGGTGGCTTCGTTAAAGCCGTCAAAAACAACTAAAATTATCCAGCGCTTTTTTTGAGGAAAGCTGCCAGAGTCAAGATTAAGGCGTTCATATAAATAACGTAATTTGAATAAACGGGTGAACGGCTCTACAGTCATCTCCCCTTTTATCTTGGTAATCATAGCTAAAAACCTAAAATAGTGATAGAGGTTGCCAAGAATAAAAAAACTTATGATGGAAACAGCTAAGGCTCCGTAAGATATGTCCCAGCCTAAAAATCTTAAGCCCAAGTTAAGCCAAAACATAAGTATCAAAATACCCAGACAAAGAAAGAAACCTTGCAGCAAGCTAAAAGAAACAATAATTAAAGCCGTCAAAAATAAAGCAAAGAATAATATGGCCAAAGCCACAGCCGGAGGAACTACAATAAGATAATGGCCGTTAAGGATGTTTGCCACTGCATTAGCCTGGATGAATACTCCGGGCATGCGGCCAAGCGGTGTAAGTAGGATATCATGCACTATTTCCGCGGTAGCACCGATTAAAACAATCTTGCCTCGGAAAAAGTCTGAAGGAAATCTACCATCAATAAGGTCATAAAAAGAAATTGTGGCAAAATTCTTAGGCTTAAGCAGATAATTCACTACTAGAGCATTCGTTTCGGTAAGCGGTATTGTTTTATGGCCCAGGATTATACTCTGACCTTGTTTTTGCGGGACCAAACCGTGGTAACCAGAGGCAACCTTTAATGCCCAACAAAAGTCAAAAAAAGAACCCCGGTTAGAAACAGCGACTAATTCCTTTACAATGCCGTCTTTACCCTCAAGAGCATCTACAAAAGCTGTTTCCGCTACATCTTTAAATAAATCGGAAGAAATTTCCGGATTCCCTAAATAAGAAGCGAGAATAACTTTTACCTTCAACCCTTGTAAAGCTTCTCTTAAAGCTAAATCCTCCTCTTTTGTCTCTGACTCACCTTGTAAAACGATATCGAAACCGATTACCCCGGCTCCTTCAGCATCTAGAATATGCATGGCTTTAGCGAAAAGCGAACGTTGGAAAGGCCATTTTTTATTAATTTTTGCCAGGGAATAATCGTCCATTCTGACTATTACGATATTTTGCGCTATCCGCTCTTTGGGGTTCAGATAATAAAATATCTGGCTGGAAAATGTGTTGAAGGACGATACGATTGTGGGAAAAAACCGGCCGGAGAAAATAAATAGAAATATCGAAAAACAACCGATTAAAAAAACTATCGCGTAATTTTTTTTATCCACTTCTGCCTGAAATATTTTATCCCTGGATGGCTCTAATTATGTTTAAACTTTTTAAAACAAGTATTTTTGACATCATTAATTAATTCAACGCGACATTCGTCTAGAGCTCTGTTCCCTTTGCAATATCTAAATTCCTTAATAGCCTGCTTGACGCATCCGCCTAAATCTTTGTAATAACCTTTACCGGGAGGAGGTATATTACCCTCTTCATTGGAGGGAGTTGTATTATTGATAGGCATAGATCCAGAAGGAGTTGGCGTATAACCCATCCGACTTGTATCTTCTGCAGGAAAATCGAAAATCTCGCCACCCCTAGTAATTACAATAGCAAATTTTTCTCTGCCTAAAAGAGAATACCTTGTATGCCTGGCTGTTGGCTCAATAAAAGATTCATTTTCGCTGTCT
>CAZNWL010000183.1:0-2460 GCA_964577045.1 uncultured Planctomycetia bacterium
TTACATACTCCTCTACTGTCCCATAATGTTCCACCAAAATATCGCGGGCGGTTTTTTGGTCTAAGAGCGTGTCGCTTGAAATTAAAAGGTCGCTTTCTTTATGGACTACTTCCAGCCTAAACTTCGAATTAATCCGTTCGCGGTAAAAACGTTCCTGATACATTTTAGGCTAAACCGGGCAGGTTATTAGTGGGTATCTTCCTTTTTCCCTTTTTTGCGGAATAAATCGAGAAATTTATCTTCGTATTCTTTATAAACATTCCAGTGGTCAAGCTCGCTTTTCAATTTGTTAGCTAAACTTATGTCTTTCTCGGCTTCTTTAAAAAGGCCTTCGATTTTTTCCCTTACTGACTGCGGTAGTTTGGTATAGGCCGCCAAGTCTTTTTTAATTTTATCGATATCTTCTTCGTTTAAAGGCGAAGGGGCGTTTTGCGGAGCCTCGCCTTTAATGTAACTTATCAATTTATCAATTTCTTCTTCGATGAATTTGGCGCGCTCAACAAGCGGGGACAGGTTCAAATTCATCTTTAAGTGGTTATTCAATACTTCTAAAATCTTGGCGGTAGCCTTGGGGTTCTCAATCTGGACGGTATAAAAAGGAATCTCCCCTAAAAGGCATATTCCTTTTATACTTTTCCGTTTGCCTACGCCCAAAATAATACCATTTAAGCCGCTGATTTGGCCTTCGTCCAAAGCTTTTATCCCGGACTTATCAAAAAGTTTAAGCAATTCGCTATGGGTTGCGGCTGCCCAAACCTTTGATTCGGCCTTATGGTCAATGGGTTCAGGCTTAGCGGCGAAAGTAAAAAGTGTGGTGACTTTATAACGCTTTATGTAGTTAACTATGCTGGAAGAAAGGGTTTCGGCATATTCTAAGGGTGGCTGGATTTCCCCCAAAAAAAGAATCATATCCGGGGCGTCCTTACCCTTATAATAATAGAAAAACCCTGCTGGCTGCGAAGGCATAGCTAAAACTCCTTTGCTCACGGTTACTGCTGCGGGTTTAAAAAAACGGTGCGGTTCTAATTTAGCAAAAACCTTAGCCCCTAAAACTTCTTTCAAAAAAAGCACAGTCCGGTAGGCTACTTCGCCCATGCCCGGCCAAGCCGCGATAAAAATAGGGTTGTTTAACTTAGGGGCTGATATTTCCTTAATCATAATTGATTACAAAGATTATAAAAGATTACGGAGATTAATTAACGCTATTATCATTTAATAATTTACCATAGCTTTTAAAAAACACAAGCGCCGGAAAAACTATCGCTGTAATCTACATTTAATCATCGCAATCATTTTTTTAGATACTCCAAAAAATCTTTCAGCTTCTTTTCTGCGCCGATATCTTTGGGAAAGTAATACTGCTTTTTGGCGCCGTAATTCTGCTCGACATAGCCGCCAAAACTGTGGGGGTATTTATAATCTTTGGAGTGAGTTTTGATGTGCTCGGGGACTTCCTGGGTTTCTTCCTGCTCTACATCCCCATTCGCTTTCTCAATCGCCAGATAGGCGCTGTTTGATTTAGGAGAAGCGGCTAGGTAAATAGTCACCTGCGCTAAGTTTAACTGCGCCTCGGGCATTCCGATAAATTCTACGGCCTGAAAACAGCTGGTAGCTAAAACTAAAGCAAAGGGGTCGGCATTTCCGATATCTTCGGAGGCTAAAATCACTAGCCTCCGGGCAATAAACCTGGGGTCTTCTCCGGCTTTAAGCATCTTGGCCAGCCAGTAAAGCGCGCTGTCCGGGTCGCTGCCGCGCACTGATTTGATGAAGGCGGAAATAGTATCGTAATGGTAATTGTCTTTTCGGTCGTAAAGAATTTTTTTCTGAATGCTTTCTTTGGCTACTTCTAAATTAATCACTATCTTGCCTCGTTCATCCGGGGTGCTGCTCTCTGCTGCTATTTCTACGGCAGTAAGAGCGCTTCTGGCATCGCCGCCGCAAAGTGTAATGATGTATTCCAAGGCCTGATCAGTAATTTCTATATTTAAATTGCCTAAACCTCTCTCCTTATCAGTAAGCGCGCGCTTTAATAAAATTATAATTTCCTCTCTGCTCAAAGGCTTGAATTTAGCCACGATGGAACGCGAAACCAACGAAGGGATTAAGTAATAAAAGGGGTTATAGATAGTTGCGCCGGTTAAAATGATACTGCCTGACTCGGTATCCGGGACCAGAGACTCCTGCTGGAGTTTGCTGAAGCGGTGGATTTCATCGATAAAGATAGCGGTTTTCTTGCCTTGTTTTTCTAAATTTTCTTTGGCAGCAGCGATTACTTTTTTGACTTCGGCTACGGAACTGAAAGCGGCGTTGAGATATTGAAAATCAGCGCCTAATTCATCGGCAACGATAAAACCCAGGCTGGTTTTCCCCGAGCCTGCCGGCCCGGAAAGAATCAAGGAAGTCACTCTTTTAGAAATTATCGCCCGCCTTAAGAGGCGGCCTTTGCCTAAACAATGGGTT
>CAZNWL010000184.1:0-2438 GCA_964577045.1 uncultured Planctomycetia bacterium
TATTGTTTCGGGAAGCTTAAACCGGGAATATTTCCAAACCCTGCGCACTTATTTAAGCGGTTTTGATTTTCAAATCAGAGAGCTGGGATTTGGCGATGACGGCCTAATTAGCAGGGAGTTGTTAGAACGCGAGATCAATACTGATTGTGCTTGTGTCGTGATTCAAAGCCCTAATTTTTTTGGTTTGATTGAAGAAGTCAGCGGTTTAGCGGCTTTAGCTTGCGCAAATGGGGTTAAAACCGTAATGGTGACTAATCCTTTTTCTTTGGCCATACTCAAAGAGCCGAAAGCACAAGGCGTAGATATTGTTTGCGGCGACGGCCAGCCTTTGGGCGGAAGCCTTAACTTTGGCGGTCCGGGTTTTGGATTTTTAGCGGCTAAAGAAGAATACTTGCGCCAGATTCCCGGAAGAATTGTCGGTAAGACCAAAGACCTGGAAGGCAAAACCGCTTTTTGCCTTACTCTCCAGGCCCGTGAACAGCATATCCGCAGGGAAAAAGCCACCAGCAATATCTGTTCAAACCATTCTTTGCAGGCTATAACCGCCGCGGTTTATCTGGCTTTGATGGGCCGCGAAGGTTTTAGAAATGCCGCTCAATGCTCTTTCAGCAATACCCAGTATCTTTATCAGCGCCTCAAAGAAGTCAGAGGAGTAAACCTTCCCTATGCGCCGAAAGTATTCAACGAATTTGTCTGGGAAGTGGAGGATGCCGAAGCTATTGCGGCTAAACTTTACCAGAAAAAGATTATCGCAGGTTTGTTAATCGGCGGGATATTCCCTAAGCACAAAAATGGTATTCTAAGTTCCTGCACCGAGAAAAAAACCAAAGATGATATTGACCAATTTGTTTATTATTTAGCCGAGATACTCCATGGATAGAAAACTTATTTTTCAAAAGAAAGGAAGTTCTCACAACCCCGGCTATATCGCGGAAACCCAGGTCCCTTTAACTAACCCCAAAGAGGTTCTGGGAGCGGATTCCTTGCGCAAAGATTTAAACCTGCCGCAGCCAGGAGAGCTTTCCGTGGTCAGGCATTACGCGCATTTAGCCAAACTTAATTTTTCAGTAGATACTAATTTTTACCCTTTGGGTTCTTGCACCATGAAATATAACCCTAAAATTAACGAAGTCCTTTCCGCTTTAGAGGGTTTTTGTGGGATTCATCCTTATCAAGAGCCGCAGGCAGTCCAAGGAGCTTTAGAACTTATCTATCAGTTGAACACGCTATTATGCGAAATCACCGGAATGAAACAGTTTAGTTTTCAAGCCTCAAGCGGCGCCCAAGGGGAGCTCACCGGGCTCTTGATGATTCATAAATTTCATCAGCTGGCGGGAAATAAAAAAACCAAAGTAATCATCCCGGATTCGGCTCACGGGACTAATCCTGCGAGCGCAGCGATGTGCGGTTATAAGGTGGTGGTGGTGGAGAGCGCGGATTCCGGTTTAGTGGATATCGAAAAACTGAAAGCGGCAGTCGATGATGAAACTGCCGCCATAATGCTGACTAATCCTAATACTTTGGGTTTGTTTGAGGAAAACATTTGCGGGATAGCTGATATAGTTCACCAGCATAACGGGTTTCTTTATTATGACGGCGCAAATTTTAACCCGCTTTTAGGCATCACTAATCCGGCTAAGATGGGTTTTGACGTGGTGCATCTTAACCTGCACAAAACTTTCGCCACGCCGCACGGTTCTGGCGGGCCGGGCGTGGGCGCAGTGGGCGCAAACGATAAACTCGTAGATTTTTTGCCGGCTCCCATAGTAAGCAAAAGAGACGAGGGCTATTATTTTGATTATGCTTTAAAAAACTCTATCGGCCGGGTCAGGGCTTTTTACGGAAATTTTACGGTCCTGGTCAGGGCTTACGCCTATATCCTGCGTTTAGGTAAAGATGGGCTTTTGAGGGTAGCACAAAATTCAGTGGTTAATGCTAATTATATAAAGGAAAGGCTTAAAGGCTATTACCAGCTGCCTTATCCTAAACCTTGCATGCACGAAGTAGTGTTTTCAGCCGAAAAGCAGAAAGAGAAGGGAGCTTCCGCTTTAGATATTGCCAAACGGCTGATAGATTATGGTATTCATCCGCCGACAATATATTTCCCCTTGATTGTCAAAGAGGCGCTGATGATTGAGCCTACTGAAACCGAAAGCAAAGATACCTTGGATGGGTTTATCCAGGCGATGATTGAGATAGACCGGGAAATTAGCGAAGATTTGGAAAAAGTTAAAAGTGCGCCGCAGAATGCTGCGGTGAAGAGAGTGGATGAGACCAGCGCAGCGCGGTTTCCGGATTTAAAATGGAGGCCTTAGAATATCCCGGCAGTAGCCGGGATTTCGCTAAATAGATAAATTGAGGTGCTCAATGACTAAACAGTGGCGGTTAATTTTGGATAACAGATGCGACGGCGCTTACAATATGGCGGTGGATGAGGC
>CAZNWL010000185.1:0-2433 GCA_964577045.1 uncultured Planctomycetia bacterium
GTTCGCTGGTTTTAGGATTGTGAGCGACATTCCTTGCCTTTCTCGTCAGCTTGCCAATAGTTTTTTACCTGAATTTATATTTAAAGAAAAATTCAAAATATGCTTTCAGTATACGCTTTTTTCTAGATGTGCTTTGGGGCATACCCTCTATTGTCTATGGAGCGTTCGGTTTTACTCTTATGGTTTTTTTGGGATTAAAAGCGTCTTTATTGGCGGGAATCATTGCTGTGGCTTTACTGATTATGCCTATTATGGCCAGAAGCATGGATGAGGTTTTGAAGATGATACCTTTTGAATTGAAAGAAGTGTCTTTTGCTTTAGGCGCAAATAAACTAGAGACTTCGCTAAAAGTAATTTTCCGGCAGGCTTTGCCGGGCATATTAACCGCGGTATTAATTGCTTTTGGCCGAGGCATAGGCGATGCCGCATCGGTCCTATTTACGGCAGGCTTTACCGACTCTGTGCCTTATTCTTTATTCAAGCCGGTAGCGACATTGCCGCTAGCGATATTTTTTCAGTTAGGGACGCCATTTCCCGAAGTGCAGCAGCGTGGTTACGCTGCGGCTTTAGTCCTAACTATGATAATTTTATTCATCAGCATATTATCCAGGATTCTATCTAAAAGATTTACCCGGCACGTTATCAAATGAGCAGGGAGAAACTGTTGTGAAAGCTAAGACACATATCAGCGTAAAGAATCTGACCGTATGGTATGGAAAACACTTGGCATTGAATAACGTCAGTATCGACATACCCGATAAGAAGATTACCGCGATTATCGGGCCGTTGGGATGCGGGAAAACTACTTTGTTAAAATCTTTTAACCGCCTGATTGATTTACAGGACCAGGCGAAGATTTCCGGCCAAGTCTTGGTGGACGGAGAAAATATTTATGAACCTAAAGTAGAGATTACGCATTTAAGAAGAAAGATGGGCTTACTTTTTCAAAAGCCGCAGGTTTTGCCTATGTCTATTTACGATAACGTGGCCTATGGCCCGCGCATCCACGGCATAAAGGATAAGAAAAAATTAGATGGAGTTGTGGAACGCTATTTAAAAGAGTCCAGCCTTTGGAATGAAGTAAAGGACAGGCTGCATGGCCCGGCTTCCAAGCTATCTATCGGCCAGCAGCAAAGGCTTTGCCTGGCCAGAGGCTTGGCGGTTGAGCCGGAAGTGATTTTAGGGGACGAGCCTACGTCGGCATTAGACCCGCTTTCTGCAGAGCGTATCGAGCAACGTTTGCTTGAGCTTAAAAATAAATACACCATAGTTTTGGTTACCCATATATTAAGGCAGGCAAAGCGGCTCTCCGACCACGTTATCTTTTTATATCTGGGCAATCTTATTGAGCACGGCCCGGCAGAAGAGGTTTTTAATAACCCCAAGGACCTTAAAACCCGGAACTATCTTGAGGGTAGATTTATCGAAGAGCCCGGTGAAAATCCTACTTTGACCTGATAGCGACGACCTTGACGAAATCAGCGGCGTCTTCGATTTTATCGGTTACGCCTTCCAAATATTCAGCCAATTGATAGCTCAATAATAAACTAGTAGGCTCTAACTTCGCATGGATTATCGTTTCAATCAGGGCCTTTTTCTGGTCGTCGGCATCGTGCTCAATCTTGCCTACGATTTCGCAGCTATCAAAGGCTTTCTTCAGTTCGTTTTTGGTCAGCGCCGTAATTCCTTCCTTAAGCCGGTTTATCGCTTCCACGATTAATTCCGTGGCTTTTGACATATTTTTCAAAATGCTTTCTGGAAGCTTTTGCTCGATGAAACCCAGAATCCTGGCTGCGCCATTAGTCCAGTCGGCGATCTTATCCAGAGTTTTTACAAAATGCATCAGGTCTTCTCTGTCCGGAGGCAAAAATATCCCTTCAGAGAGTTCATTGACCATCTTGGAACGCAATACATCCGCCTCGTGTTCGCTTTTTCTTACGTTTTCAATAGCTGTATTCTTGGCGTTTGTATCTCCCCGGATAAAAGCCTTCATGGCTTCGGAAAAATAGGTAACGGTCTTAGAAGTTTCGTCAACATGGCTCTGTGCGGCTTTTAAAATAGACTGCTCTTCGGCCATTCCCAACCAACCTAAAATATTCCTTCTTTCCTGCATACTAACCTCCTATAATTTTACAAAAATAGTTATCGCCTTTAAAACTAAAAAACTGATTACCCCGGAAACAAACGGCGTAGCCAGCCAACAAACAATTATCTCTTTCAATACGTGAGTATTGATAGCGCGTATGCCTCTTACCAGGCCTACGCCGAAAATCGCTCCTACAATGGAGTGGCTGGTAGAAACCGGTATGCCAAAAAGAGTATAAACGTGCACGTTAATGGCGCTGGCCAGTTGCGCGGAAAAGGCCATAATCGGCAAAAGATAAGTGATGCCGCCGCCGATAGTCTCTATAACTTTATATCCCCAGGTAATGA
>CAZNWL010000186.1:0-2400 GCA_964577045.1 uncultured Planctomycetia bacterium
GTAATATCATTGCCAAGGCAGAAATCTACCTTGGCGTAAATAAAATCTTCCAATTTGCCAGACAAAGAATGCTTCAATAAAATCTTTTCAATTAAAGTTAAACCCATCTTATTAAATAATAATTTTTTATTTAAAATTCCAAATTACAATAAACAAATTACAAAAAATTTTTATTACTATTGGAATTTGCAATCTGTTTGTAATTTGGAATTTGTATTTTGTAATTTAACGTGCTATTTAAGTTTCTTTACTAAGAGGGTGGCGTTATGGCCTCCAAAGCCTAGAGAGTTAGAAAAAGCAACTTCCCCTTTAAAAGGCCTGGCCTCATTGGGGATATAATCCAAGTCGCAGTCCGGATCGGGATTTTCATAATTAATCGTAGGCGGCACTATTTTATCTTTCAGTGTCAGGCAGCAAACAATGAATTCAATGGCTCCGGCCGCGCCTAAAGTATGGCCGGTCATTGACTTTATCGAACTAATCGCCACGTCTTTAGCGTGTTTGCCAAAAACCATTTTGATAGCTTTAGTTTCCATCTTATCATTCAGCTGGGTTGAGGTGCCGTGAGCATTGATATAAATATTTCCTCTGGCAGCAACACCTGCCTCTTTCAGGGCTATAGAAATTGCCCTGGCCGCGGCATCTCCATCCGGATTAGGAGCGGTTATATGATAAGCGTCGCAGGTTGCGCCGTAGCCGGCTAATTCGGCATAGATATAAGCGCCTCTTTTTTTAGCGTGTTCCAGCTCTTCCAAAACCACTATACCCGCGCCTTCGGCTATAACAAAACCATCCCTGTCCCGGTCAAAGGGACGGCTCGCTCGCTCTGGCTCGTCATTGCGTTTGGACAAGCTTTTCACCGCGCAAAAACCGCCAACCCCCAAAGGCACTATACAGGCCTCGGTTCCCCCGCAAACCATGGCTTGCGCTTTTCCTTCTCTGATCGCCCGAAAACCTTCGCCGATAGCATGTGCTCCTGAAGCGCAGGCAGTAACCGTGCAAAAATTTATTCCTTTCAATTTAAAATAAATAGCGACATTGCCGGCGGCTTCATTAGTAATCAGCATAGGAATCATAAACGGCGATAATTTGCTCGGCCCTTTCTCTAAAAGAGTCTTGTGCTCCTTTTCCACGGTTTCCAAGCTACCTACCCCTGAGCCGATGATTACGCCAATCTGATAGGGATCAATTTTTTCAGGACTTATGCCGCTCTCCGCTAAAGCTTCTTCGGTTGCTTTTAAAGCGAATTGAACAAAACGGGGGGATCTTCTTAAATCTTTGACTGACAAGAAATCAGGCGGGCTAAAATCTTTAACCTCTCCGGCAATGTGGGAGTCAAATTCGCTTGCGTCAAAATGGGTAATCTTTCCTACGCCGCTTCTTGCCTTGATTAAAGACTCCCAAAAAGACTCCTTACCTATGCCTACGGGACTTACTACTCCGCATCCGGTTACAACTACACGTCGCATCTTTTCAAAAAAATTAGCCTTCTTTCTTGCTAATTTTATTGCTGATGTATTTGACCGCTTCGCCGACGGTAGTTATCTTCTCGGCGTCTTCATCGGGAATTTCTATCCCGAACTCCTCTTCCAAAGCCATAACCACTTCTACGGTGTCCAAGGAATCAGCGCCTAAGTCATCTATAAAGGAACTTTCTGGTTTGATTTCCTCTTTTTTTACGCCTAACTGTTCGGAAATAATGTCTTTTACTTTATCATCAACACCCATCTTAGAACCTCCTTTATTTTCCTTAAATCATTCCGCCGTCAACCACGATAACTTGTCCGGTTATGTAATCAGCTGCTTCCGATGCTAAAAACAATACTGCATTGGATACGTCAGCTGGGACACCGAGCCTATTCAGAGGTATGCGCTTAAGCATCTCCTCTTTTACCTTCTCGGGTAATTTATCGGTCATCTGCGTCTGGATATATCCGGGAGCAACGGCATTCACGTTGATTTTCCGCGAACCCAGCTCTTTAGCCAAAGATTTAGTCAGGCCGATTATGCCGGCTTTAGAAGCCGAATAGTTAGCCTGGCCGGCATTGCCAACTATGCCGATTATCGAAGAAACGTTGACTATCTTTCCCTGGCGCGCTTTAAGCATAAATTTGGCAGAAATTCTAGAGCACAAAAACGCCCCTTTCAAATTAACCGCAATTACCTTATCCCAGTCGTTTTCAGAGAGCCGCAGGACCAAATTATCCCTGGTTATGCCTGCATTGTTAATTAATATATCAATCTTTGAAAACTTGTCAATAATTTTGTTTATGGCGTCCTCTATTTCTTGACTGTTGGTAACATCAACGCGGTAATATGCGGATTCGCTAAGCTGGCTAAGCTCCTTGTGGGTTTCAGCCAATGCGGCCTCATTGACATCGAAGATGATCACCTTGGCTT
>CAZNWL010000187.1:0-2372 GCA_964577045.1 uncultured Planctomycetia bacterium
TAAAAGCGGTAGCTCGGAAAATGCGGATAATAGCTATTATCGGCTTTTCCGAGCGACAAGTGGGTTTACTGCCTAACTTTGCGGCTCTGGCGGTTGGGGTTGTGGTTGCGGCTTCAGAGGTTGGGGTGCGGCTTCAGACTCTATTTGCGGCTCTGGCGGTTGGGGTTGCGAATTGCGTTTTAAGAGTTGCGGGTGGGTTTACTGCCTAGCTTTGCGGCTTGTGAGGTTGGAGTGGTAGCGATTTACTTTCGCTTTTTTTGTAGCCGACGTCCTCTTTTAATCGGTTGCCGAAGGCAATCCGTTAAAAGTGGTTTTTTAGGCGAGCCCGGCCGAACGGAGCGAGGCAAGCGGCACCCCGCCGCAGGCGGGGTGAAAAGTAAGCGAGGCAAGGAGCTTTCTTTTAGCTTGGGCGAGCCTTAAAAAAGTCGGCTCGAAATTCGTCAGCGAAAGACCGAAAAAGAAAGTAAAGCGAACAAAGAGAGCTTTTCTTTCAGCGAGCATAATTATGGCTTTTTTTTGACAAAGTCAAAAAAAGCTCTAAAGCGAGCGTTTTTTCGGTCTTTCTTCTCTAGGCATGTTTTGCGTTTTGTGAGGATTGGGCGTGTTTACTGCCTATATTTGCGGCTCCGGAGGTTGGGGTGGCGATTATGATTTAGACTTTCGATCTCTAGACTCCAAACCGGCTCTTCGGCCTTTTCTTTTGTTTATGGCCGCCAGCGAGCTTTGCGAGCGTCGCCGAAGGCGACTCTAGCAAGCGAGGCCGCCGAAGGCGGCCGAGCTACCTTGCGGCCATAAGAAAATGCGGATACAAAACTTCCGAGATTAAGGAAGCCTAACTTTGCGGCTTTGAAGGTTGGGGTTGCGAATTGTTTTTTAAAAGTTGAGGGAAGACTTCAGGTTTCAGGAAACCTCTGGGAAAAGAGGCTTTGATTTGAGTCGGACGTTATTAAACCGGGGTTGAGATGGTTCGTTATCGTCCAAGCTCTCCGTTTGGCAGGAAATTGGAAGAAGCTCGGGATATAAACAGAAAAACGAATTTTGAGCATTTAAGCGAAGCTAACCCTGACAGGAAACGGCTTGTTCTCAGGGGAAAGCACATACTAGTTGGCTTTTGGCAGTCTTTACTTGCTTCTTGATCAGTTGTTTTCCGGTTGATTGGGGGGAAATTAGGTAGTTGTTGGTCAAACGAGGAGAAGTATTTTTTTTTAGCTTCTTGAGTTGATTAAAAATTCCTAGGATGGCTTTTTAGACAAAAGACGACTAGTTAGACAAAGTTTAAGCGGGGTAAGGTAACAACTTGGAGTCCTTATTAACACTTCTTCCAGCCAACCCGTTGACGTTCTATGATCTTCAAAAATTTATCGCCAGTTATTCCCGACTTCGATTTGAAATTATCTTTCTCTTTTAATATGATAAGAACAGGTTAATAAAAATCCGTAGCAGCGAAATGCCTCCTTCCGTGGAGGTGATGTTCCGAGGCCTAAAGGGGCGGATCGTTTCAAGTTCGGAGCATCGCTGCTACGGAGACTGAGCGGTTCGTCCCTTTTGACATTAAAGGGGAACCGAGAAAGGAAACAAAATGAAAAAGGTTTTCCTGATAGTCTTAGGAGTGATACTGACCGTTCTCGTCTCCGGAGGCACCTCTTATCTTGTTACGCGGTCTCAGGCTAATATTAAGTTTGTCTCCGACCCCAGACCCGATAATCCGGATTATGGATATTTTGAAATCAAGGGTAAAAAATATTACCAGCTTTACACAACCACTGAAGTTAAAGACAATAATGTTCCAGATGGTTCGCATTATCACAGGATTGATTTGAGGGGAGAAAAATAATCGTGTGGATAGAAACCTCAAGTAGATAACTAGATCACTTGCCCGGTATAGATTTATTTTCATTACTCTCTTGAGGCTCGCTGGGCGGAGGAGGAACCTGTGGTTCTGTTGGGTCTTGTTTTCCTAACTCTCTCCACTCTTGAAAGCTTTTATAAACTCTTTCCGGCGTAATTTCTTTTTCTTCTTCAGGTTGTAAGGGGATAGCTTGATTTTTAACATCAAGAATTTTACTTACTTGGGAATCCATTATCATTTACCCCCTTCCTTTTTATCTGGTAAGATATATCGTATAACATGTTTACCCTCTTGTTCAAGCATGTATTTACTTAACCAGGGGCGCATATTTTCTAAAACTTTATTGTAATCCTCATTTTCAATAATGTTAAAACCATATTGCTTTGCTAGTTCACGACAGATAACAAAGTAGTGTTCATAAACAGTAAATATGAGGTTACTAATAATCTTTCCTTGCTGTATCAAATTATAACCAGATTTACTTAAAATCTCTATGGCGTAGCGCCGAATTGTGGCTATTTTT
>CAZNWL010000188.1:0-2361 GCA_964577045.1 uncultured Planctomycetia bacterium
GTTTGAGGGGCTTAGCGAGGCAGAGGCCGGCGATAATAAGCAGAGGAATAAAGAGTATGGGTAGATGTAGCAGGATAAGTAAGTAGGCAAGGAGGGTTAGACTGGCAAAGCCAACGATACCGCCCATCAAAAGTTGTTCCATATCAGACCTGGCTGTCTTGACTTAGTTTAAATTTCATGCTATATTCAAGATCATAAAACATGGGGTAGAGTCGTTCGTAGAGTCTACCCCTTTTTATATCTCAGAATTTTCCTCAGTGACGAGATTGGCGTAAAGTTCGGACCCATTAAAGATCTTATTTCCTTAGCTGTTCTTTTGCCGTTGGCGATAACCCTAATGGCCTTCTTTTGTTTGATTAGGTAGTCGATTAAGACAAAAAAATCCCCGTCTCCAGTTAAGAAAAGAGCGGAATTATACTTATCCTGGTCGCGCATCGCATAGAAGGTGAGGTCGACATCGCAATTTGCTTTTCTTATCATCGGGCCGTTTTCCTGTCGGTAGAGTTTTACCTCTTTTAAGATAAGCTCGTAGCCAATTTTAGCCAATAACTTGTAAAAGTGAGCCTGTTTGAGATTTTTATTATCTTTTCCGGCAAAATAGAATATTTTTTTGCTTCCGTATCTTTCCGAAAGGTATTTGAAAAGCTTCCGAAAATCTACTTTCCAGCCTTCATCCCTGGTTCCATAAATGATATTTGAAGCGTCAATAAAGGCATACGTTCGAAGGGCTTTTCTTCTTTTTCTCACTTCTAGATTTTAGCATATCAGTAAGATTCTAAGTTTAGCTAGACCAACAAAGAAGATATAATATAAGTTACTCTGGGCATGAATGAAGAGATTGATGAATATTTAAATGGAGCTCAGAGGGCTTTTGAACGGGGTGGGGAAGGCGGTAGCTGGCCAGGAAACGGCGCCCAAATTCAATCAAGCTTCTCTGACCTGGCGGCGAAAGATTGTTCAAAAGGTTCCTGCTTATTCTCTATATTTTCCGTTAAGACAGGCAGCCATTATTGGTTTGAAGGTGGCTAGGCAAGAATGGCCGGAATTAGAAATTTTTCCAAAAGATGTTGCCAGCTTGTTTAATAATTTGTCTACATTAGTTAAGGCTAAGGTCTTTTCGAACCCGTACTCCCTGGACGGAAATTATTGGTTGTGGCCGCCAGAGAAGGTATCGAAAATCTGTCAAAATACTACTTGGAACAAAGCAAGCGGCACCAATAGGCGGGAAATAGCTTTCTTGTCGACGACTTTAGAATCACTTTCGTGGGCGCTTTATTATGATATTCATCGGAACAGTGGTTTTGAAATTCACGGGCCCTATGATGTTTCCTCGTGCTTTGGCCCCAATTCGGTTTTGGTCGTTAAAGAGGGACATAATCTGGCGCCGGAGGAAGTTTGGCCAGAGAGATACATTTATCGTACCATATCTTTGTATTTAATTTATCGAGATGTAGACATAGATTTTGATTTTTTCAACCGGCAATACAGTTCTCGACCGATCGTAAATAATTTGATCGACTTCGCCGTGCTTGCGAATAATATACCGGTGTCGACGTCGACCATAAGTGAAATTGAAAATAATTTAACTATACTTTAGCTCAGATAAAGAAGGGGGCCGATATTTTCTATTATTCCCTGAAGCCTTTTTTCGATTTGGCGGAGACAGATTGGCACCCCTCGCTCAAGATTTATAAGGCGATTGAAAAGCTCGGTTTGGCAATGTGGCGAAAAGGGGAGGAAGCGAATCATATAAACACGTCCGGAGATTTTTTCCGGCGACTTTTCGACCCCCGAAACGACTTTTACGGCTAGGGAAAACAACGCTAAAAGAAGATATAATAAGAATGTGAGAAAAAAATCGTGGCTGGTTCTCTTGGGGATTTTACTTCTGGCTTTAGTAATTCGGGTTTATAAAATGGCTTCCTTGCCTTTATATGGAGATGAACTGACCCTGGTGGAGGATAGCTACTCCTTACTTAAGACCGGTCATGACCAAACCGGAGCTTTTTTGCCCTTAACCTTTAAAATGGGCGCGGGTCGGCCGGCCGGTTATGTTTATTTTTCGATTCCCTTTGTGGCCATCTTCGGTCCCTCGGCCTGGGGCGTCAGAGGCCTTTCGGTCGTTTCCTCCTTAGGGATTATTTTCTTGCTTTATCTTCTGGGAAAAAGGTTTTTTAGTGAGAAAGTGGGTTTGCTGGCTGCCTTTTTGGCAGCCGTTTCGCCCTGGGATATTTCCCTGGCCAGAGGTGGCTTTGAATCCCATTTTGCCCTGTTTCTGGCTCTGGCCGGAGTTTATTTTTTGCTTAAGGTTAAAGAGGGAAAATGGAATCTCATCTGGGGCATCCTGCTTTGGGGCTTAAC
>CAZNWL010000189.1:0-2345 GCA_964577045.1 uncultured Planctomycetia bacterium
CCTAAGATTAATACGATAAATAACTGGATCGGTTCGGGTAAAGGGAGGGTTTGGTACTAAAATGAAAATTTTAGTCATCGGCTGTGGCTCAATCGGCCAAAGGCATATTAAAAATTTGTTAAAGATTGGCGGAGTTACGATTTTAGCTTTTGATACTGATAAGAAAAAACTTAAACAGGTAAAAAAAATTACTCCCCGAGTAAATATTTCTTCTGAACTTGATTCACTTTGGAATGAAAAACCTAAAGTTTGTTTTGTGACTACGCCTACAGCACTACACTTAAAATACGCATTGCTTACTGCGGCGAGAGGTTGTCATCTTTTTATGGAAAAGCCGCTGGCAGCTAGTTTGAAAGATGTGAACAGCCTTTTAAATCTAGTTAAGAGGAGAAAATTAATCACCCTCGTCGGTTGTAATATGCGTTTTTACTGGGCAATCGCCAAGATTAAGCAGCTAATCGAGAAAAAAATTATCGGCCGGATTATTTCGGCCAGGATTGAAGCCGGCCAATACCTTCCGGATTGGCATCTTGGCCAGGATTACCGCAAATTCTATTCTGCCAAGAAAAAGTTAGGAGGCGGAGTAATTTTAGATGCGATTCATGAGTTGGATTATGCTTTATGGTTTTTTGGAAAGCCAGAAAAATTAAAAGCATTTTACGGTAAGCTCGGCCGGCTTGAAATTGAGACCGAAGACGTAGCTGAAATCATTATGAAGTTCAAAAAAGGGCCCCTAGTTAATATTCATATGGATTATCTTCAACACCCTTATGGCCGCAATTGTAAGTTGATCGGCGAAAAAGGGACGATAATCTGGGATATCAATGAACATAAAATCCGGCTTTATTCAGTAGAAACGAAAAAGTGGAAAATATTTACAGAGCCCAAAGGTTATGATTTTAATCAATGCTATATTGACGAAGCTAAATACTTTTTAAAGTGTTTAAGAAATAATTCCAAAACCTTTAATAGTGTTTTTCTGGCAGCCCAAACTTTAGAAACAGCCTTAAAGGTTAAGTATAAGGGAACCCGGGTAAAAATATAAATATGAAGGTATTTTTTCTTACTGAAGGCGGCGCAAATATAGGTTTTGGCCATATCACCCGCTGCATTGCTATTCAGCAGGCTTTAGAGGAAAAAAATATAGCTTCAGAGATAATAGTAAATGCTGACTCAACAGTAGAAGGCGTGCTCAAAGGGCTAAATCACCGCCGTTATGATTGGTTAAGCAATAAAGAAGGTTTGTTAGAGATTATTGGAGAAGGCAACACAGTAATCATCGATTCTTATTTAGCTAAAAGCGCTCTCTATAATGAGATTGCGCAGAGAGTAAAAACCGCAGTATTTCTTGATGACCTGAAAAGGATAGATTATCCCAAAGGTATAGTCGTGAACAGCGCAATTTATGCCCGGGATTTAAATTATCCGAAAACTAAAGGCTTAACTTATTTATTAGGGACGCAATATTTACCATTGCGGCAGGATTTCTGGTCAGTTCCCGAAAAAACCATTAGAAAAGAAATCAAGAAAATTTTAATCAGCTTGGGCGGTATGGACTATTCCCAATTAATAAGAAATTTAGGTAAATATTTAGAAGACAGATTCAATATAGAAGCTGTTTGCATTGATAAAAATAACCGGGTTAGTTCCCGGGAGTTTCGGCAGTTAATTTTAGACTGCGATATTTGTATTTCTGCTGGCGGCCAGACTATCTATGAGCTGGCCCGCTGCGGCACTCCGGCCATTGGCATCTGCCTGGCCGGCAATCAGGTTTTAAATTTAAAAAAATGGCAGGATGTCGGTTTCATAGATTTTGCCGGATGGCATAACGATAAAAACTTGTTTAAAAAAATAGAAGGATTCATAAGTAATTTAACTTACCAGGAAAGAATTAAGAGAAGCCGCCTCGGCAAAAGATATGTTGACGGCCAGGGAGCAAGGCGAGCAGTGAGGGAAATTATAGATGTTACAAAGAAATAAAAACAAAGAGGCCTTTATCATTACTGGGACAACCAGAGGTTTGGGCAAAGCTTTGGCTATTGAACTTATTTCAGAAAGCTCAAATCTATTTCTGATTGGGAGAGAAAATACCCGTAAAACAGCTGAAGAGGTCAAATGTAAAGGCGGTTACGCCGAAGCTTTTCTGGCTGACTTATCCAATTTAGAAGATTTGATTCCGGTAATGGATGAAGTTTTTAAAAGAATAGATTTTAAATCTTTTGCTTCATTAGTTTTGATTAATAACGCGGCCGTGCTTTCTCCGGTTGCCTTTGCCGGAAATTATGGCTCTCAGGAAGCAATTAGAAACTTAAAAGTTAATTATCTGGCCCCGGTTACCCTAACTA
>CAZNWL010000190.1:0-2299 GCA_964577045.1 uncultured Planctomycetia bacterium
ATCGTAGAAGTAAGCACAATTCTTTTATTAATCCTTTTGTTTTTTTTCATTTCTTGGCTCTTTAGCCTTTACCTCAAATGATTCTCAAACCCCATTATCAAGATTTTAAAGCCATAGGCTATTATTTAGGTAAAATCATTATTAGCCTCGGACTTACCATGCTCATCCCTATAGCCATAGGGATATTTTTCGGGGAAACCAACCCTACCTTTGATTTTTTAATCGGTATAGAGATATCGCTAATCCTGGGTTTAATTTTAATTAAGGCCTGTTTTACCGAAAAAGACTTAAGTTGGCAGCAAGGAATGATTGTGGTTTCTTTGTCCTGGCTGGTAGCGATGGCCTTAGGAGCAATACCTTTATATTTAAGCGGGCATTGGAAATCATATTTAGATGCTTGTTTTGATGCCATGAGCGGTTTTGCTACCACAGGTTTAACTTTAGTGCAGAATCTGGACCACCTGTCGTATGCGCATAATATCTGGCGGCACCTGATTATGTTTATCGGCGGCCAGGGGATTGTTATTATTGCTTTGGCTTTATTTGTGAAAGGATTTTCCGGCGCTTTCAAGATGTATGTGGGAGAAGCGCGCGATGAAAAAATATTGCCTAATGTCATACATACTGCCAGATTCATCTGGCTGGTAAGCATTGTCTGTTTGCTTTTAGGGACTTTTGCTTTAGGCATAACCGGCATATTAGAAGGAATGAAACCGGTTAATGCATTTTTTCACGGGGCTTGCATTTTCATGGCTGCTTTTGATACCGGAGGTTTTACCCCGCAATCGCAAAGTATTCTTTATTACCATAGTTTGCCTTTTGAAATTATAACCATCATCATTATGGTTTTAGGCGCTATCAATTTCAAGTTGCATTACAATGTTTGGTTTGGCAATCGCAAAGAACTTTTCAAAAATATTGAGACAAGGACATTATTCATTACCCTTCTTGCCACTTTTTTTATTACCGCAGTGGGTTTGACCCAAGCAGCAGTTTATCCCAAAGCTTTAATGTTATTCCGCAAGGGCTTTTATCAGCTCGTTTCCGGCCATACCGGCACAGGCTTTCAGACAATATACCCCCAGCAGTTTATCAAGGAGTGGAATGATTTTTCTTTAATAGGTGTTATTTGCGCCATGGCTTTAGGCGGGGCAGTTTGTTCTACGACCGGCGCTATAAAAATGTTACGCATTGGTATTATTTTCAAAGCCTTAAAGGAGGATTTAAAAGCGATGGTCCTTCCTGAAGGAGCAATGATTTTTGAAAAGTTCCATCACATTAAGGATATTTTTCTGGAAGATAAACAAGTGCGGTCAGCGCTGATTATAACTTTGGCCTATCTGACTTTATATGGGTTAGGAACGCTGGTGGGGACTTTTTATGGGTACCGCTTCCTGGATGCTTTGTTTGAATCCACCTCGGCTGCGGCCAATGTGGGTTTATCCTGCGGCATCACCAATCCTAGCATGCCCGCCGGTTTAAAAATTACTTATATCATCCAGATGTGGGCAGGCAGGTTAGAGTTTATGTCGGTCTTTGCTTTGTTCGGATTTATCGTAGCGGCGATAAAAGGTAAACGATAAAAAAGATTACAGAGATTATGAGAAAGATTACAGAGATTATTATTGCTCTCTACTTTCTGCTCCCTGCTTTTGCTTATGCGCAGGTTATTTCGAGTACAGAACTGATTAATAACGCCGCGCAATATAATGGTAAAGATATAGTTTATCAGGGAGAAATAGTTGGCGATGTAATGATCAGGAAAGATTTTGCCTGGCTAAACCTGCATGATGGTAAAAACGCCATTGGGGTTTGGATAAAAAAAGAGCTTATTAAGGATATTATTTTTACCGGTGGATATAAGGCTATCGGCGATTGGGTGGAAATAGAAGGAGTATTTAATCAGCGCTGTGCCATGCATGGCGGGGATTTGGATATACACGCTCAAGGCATCAAAATTATCCGAAAAGGCGAGAGGGTTTTCGAGTCTTTGGATTTACAAAAGATAAAATGGACTATTGCTTTAGGAAGCATTTTATTTTTAGTCGCGCTCATGTATAAGTATAAGCTTAAGCCGGTAAAAAATGGAAAACGAAATTAAAAATTTAGAGACAGAATTTGTAAAAGAAATTCGAACTGCCGATACCGCAAACATAGAGGCATTAAGAATCAAATATCTGGGGAGAAAGTCTTCTTTAGGCCAGTTATTTGCTAGATTGCCCAGTTTGAATAAAGAAGAGAAAAGCCGTTATGGCAGCGAACTTAACTCTTTAAAAGGAAAGATGACAAATCTCATTAA
>CAZNWL010000191.1:0-1558 GCA_964577045.1 uncultured Planctomycetia bacterium
GCGCAGGTGACCGAAGGCAGCGATGCCCTTGATTTGGAAGGAGGCGTGTTTACTTTTAGCGACCCTAAGCAAATTGCTTTATCACTAAAAAGATCAGCGCTAGAAAGTAAGAGGCGGAAAGCCGGCCCTTTTCAATCAGCCATGTCAATGCTTAATTTTTATATTAACCGCGCGGGCAAAAATCTGCCCCAAAAACAAAAAAAGATTTTAGAGCAAGCTAAAATTGAGCTTCGGTTACTTTTTGACAGGAAATAGATTTTAAATATAGATTAAGTCTCGTTAGGCTTTTTTTTCGCTAAAATGAAAGAAAAATCCTTATTTCGCGTACTACTCAATGTGCATTATAAGCATAATAAAATACAAAACCGCCTTGGGCGGCAAATAATTAGCTGTCCTGATTTTGGCTAATCAGGGCTATTTTTTTATGTTTTCCAAAATATTAAAATCAATTATTAATCACAAAATTATAACAGTTATTGTCGTTTTGGCCTTGATTGGCGGCGGTTATTTCGGCTATAAAAAAATGTATAGCCAAAAAGCCAGCGTCCAGTACCTTACCGCGAAAGCGGAAAAAGGGATGCTAGTTTCTTCGGTTTCCGGAACAGGCCAAGTTTCGGCTTCAAATCAGGTTGACCTTAATCCAAAAGTGTCCGGCGATATTGTTTCAGTCAATGTAAAAAAGGGGCAGGCAGTAAAAGAAGGCGATTTAATCGCCCAAATAGACAATCGCGATGCTGCCCGAAAAGTAAGCGAAGCCAAAGCCAGTTTAGAAACTGCCAAACTGGAGCTGGAAGAGCTGATGGCGCCGGTAGATAAATTGACTTTGATGCAGGCGGAAAACGCCGTGACTGATGCTAAAGATACTTTAGCAAAACTAAAAACCACGCAGGAAAATAATTACCAAACAACTTTAAAAAATAAGCAGGAGGCGGAAGATAATCTAGAGAGCGCTTATGAAGACGCTTATAGTGATATTGCTAATACTTTTACGGACCTACCGACTATTATGACTGGGATTTATACAATTCTTTACAGCAATGAAATAGCGGATAGTGAGATAACTGTTTCTCCGGCTTCAAATTATTCTGTCTTGATAAATTCTTTTTTAGGGAGAGACGAAGATAAAAAGCTGAAGATGCAAAGTTACGTGGAAACCGCCAAAAGTTATTACGGGCAAGCTAAAAGCAATTATGATGAAAGTTCTGATGATTATAAAAGTGCCAGCCGTTATTCTAAATCTGAAGTGATAGAAAGTCTTTTGGCCGCTACTCTGGAAACGGCCAAGAAAACGGCGGATACGGTTAAAGCCGAGAAAAATATGTTGGATTATTTTGTGGATTACCAGACAGATAAAGGTTTTTCTGTTTATAGCAAAGTTTCAACCTACCGGACTAGCCTGAATTCCTATACCACGACTGTTAATACCCATCTTTCTGCTTTAAGTTCCAGAAAACAAGCAATAGAGGGTTATAAGGAAGATATTTCTCAAGCCGAAAAAGATTTGGAAGATATGGAGGAAAGTAACCCCTTAGATTTAGCCGCGGCGGAAAGAAGCTTA
>CAZNWL010000191.1:1568-2216 GCA_964577045.1 uncultured Planctomycetia bacterium
ATTTAAAAGGTGGGGCGACTGAACTGGAAATTAAAAATAAGAAATTGGCTATCCAGCAAAAAGAAAATTCTTTACTTGAAGCCCAGCAAAACTATGCTGATTGCTTTGTCCGCGCTCCTTTTGCTGGAATGGTGGCGGAAGTGAATGTGGCTAAAGGGGATAGCGCCTCAAGTGGTACCGCCATTGCTACTTTGATTACTGACCAAAAAATAGCCGAGATTACTTTAAATGAAGTTGACGCTGCCCAAGTAAAAACGGGGCAAAAAGCCACTCTAGAATTTGATGCTGTTTCCGGTTTGTCCATCACCGGTGCGGTGGCGGAAATTGACACTATTGGCACGGTCAGCCAGGGAGTGGTAAGTTATAGCATCAAAGTCGCTTTTGACGTGGAAGACGAAAGAGTTAAGCCGGGTATGAGCACGAGCGTCAATATAATTGTTGGTTCTCGCCAGGATGTTTTATTAGTGCCAATGGGGGCAATAAAAGCTTCTGGTGAAACCAGTTATGTGGAAATTTTGGTTAACGGGCAGCCGCAAAGAAAAACTGTGGCTATTGGCCTAAGCAATGATACGATGATAGAAATTACCAGCGGTTTGGAAGAAGGCGAAGAAGTTATAACCCAGACGGTAAATAGCGGAGCAACCTCAA
>CAZNWL010000192.1:0-2212 GCA_964577045.1 uncultured Planctomycetia bacterium
ATCTATACCCTTGTTGCCGGCGCAAACCCTCCTATCTTGCGCGCTACCCTGATGTATACGGTTTTTACTTTGGGTTATTTTTTTAAACGCCAAATTAACCCTTTTAATTCTTTGGGGCTGGCAGGGCTGATTTGTTTAATGCTTAACCCCTCCTGGCTTTTTGATGTAGGCTCCGAACTTTCCTTTCTTTCCATTCTTGCCTTGATTTCCGGGTTTACATTTTTTCCCCTAAAGCCTTCGCGCTGGGCCGTTGTAAGTTACTTAAAATATATTTTGTTTTCTTCAATATTTGTAAGTTTATTTATCGCCCCTTTTATTTCTTACTATTTCGGCAGGATTTATCTTTTAACTATTTTTTATAACGTTATCCTGATTCCTTTTTTTACCTTTATTCTGATGGTTAATTTTCTCCTGATAGTTTTTTCTCTTTTACCATACCTTGCCCAGGCAGTGGGCGCAGCGCTTTCGGCAATCACACCTTTGTTTTACAGCCTTTCTCAATGGTTAGGCGCTTTGAAGTTTTCCTTTATCAATTTTGTTTTCCCTTTATATCTTATATATATTTATTACTTTATTTTGGCTTTAATTTTTATTTTTGCTTCATTAAAAAAGAGACCTTGACAAGTTTTTTGACCTAAGTTAAAGTTTACAGGAGGAGGTAACAATGAGAAAGTTAGCCACTGTTTTATGGTTGATAGCTGTTCTTGGAACAAATTATGGTGTCGCTTTGGCTCAAGAGAAGGGGCTTAAGGGAACAGTAACTTTGTCCGGCGCCTGGGCGATTTATCCTACTGCCGTTGCTTGGGCGGAAAGTTTCCAGAAAAAATATCCGGAAGTAAAAATTGATGTTTCCGCGGGTGGAGCAGGCAAAGGCGCTGCTGATGCCATATCCGGATTAGTAGATATCGGGATGGTTTCGCGCGAGCCCGATCCAGCGGAAATAGAAAAAGGAATAGTGCCTGTTTATATCCTGCATGACGCGGTTTTTCCGGTATTCAGCGATAAGAACCCGGCGCTGGCAGATATATTGAAAAAAGGTTTAAAGAAACAGGAGTTTATTGATATCTATATCAGCGGGGCCGCTACCAGCTGGGATGCGGTAGCCGGCGGCAATAATATAGGTAAAGCTATACATGTTTATACCCGTTCTGACTCCTGCGGCGCAGCGCAAAGTTGGGCAGCTTATTTAGGCAAAAAGCAGGAAGATTTAAAAGGCGTTGGCATATATGGCGATCCCGGACTGTTAGAGGCAGCCAAAAGAGACCCTTTGGGAATCGGTTATGCTAACTTTAGCTATGTTTTTACGCGGGATAGTTTAGTGGTGGAAGGGGCAAAACTTGTGCCGATCGATTCTAATGAGAATGGTATTGCTGACCCGGATGAATTTTATGAAGGCCGGGACGCGGCGATTAAGGCGATAAGAGCAGGAAGATATCCGGCTACCAGAAAAAATTATTTTTTTGTCAAAGGCAAGCCCCAGGGATTAGTAAAAGAATTTATTGAATTTGTCCTTTCCGAAGAGGGTACAAAGATTGTAGATGAAACTGGGACAAGTTTGTCATTGAGCAAAGAGGAAAGAGAAAAGATATTGAAAGACTTAGAAAAATGAGGTGAGCGGTTTGCAGAAGAGAAAACTTAAAGAAATTTTAGCGCACAAGTTGATGCTAGCGTCTTCGGCTTTTATTCTGGCGCTAATATTTTTTATGGTCTGGGGGCTATATCAAAAATCCAAGCCGGTTTTGGCCTATGTAGGGGCGAATGGCCATTCGCCCCTACAAATATTATTTTCACCCCTCTGGCATCCGGCGCAAGGCCAGTTTGGTTTAGCAGGCTTTTTAGCCGGCACCTTTTGGGTAACGGCTATTGCCATGCTCATTGCCGTGCCCTTAAGTATTTTGACTGCTATTTACCTGGCGGAATATGCGCCGCGCAGAGTCAGGGAAACGCTTAAGCCGGTAATTGATCTTTTAGCGGGAATTTCCCCTGTGATTTACGGCGTCTGGGGTATCATCGTCATCGTGCCTTTAGTGCGCGATTACCTGATGCCTTTTTTCAGCGAGAAGCTGCCATTTTTTCCTTTTGTTTCTGAAAATTACACCGGCTTTTCTGCTTTGACCGCCGGGATAATTTTAGCGGTAATGAGTTTCCCTATTATTATTTCTATCATAGAGGAAGTAATCCGGGCAGTGCCTTTTGAAGTAAGGGAATCATC
>CAZNWL010000193.1:0-2187 GCA_964577045.1 uncultured Planctomycetia bacterium
GGCAAGGAGAGGAGATGCCCCCTTTCGAAAAGGGGGTAAGGGGGATTTTTCCTCCCCCTTGCTAAGGGGGAGGTTAGGAGGGGGGTGGCGTGGTACAAACAAAAAAATAAAAGAGAGCGGAAAGCCCACTCCCTAAAACCCAATATCTAATATCCATCACCTACTTCTTAAATTTTTCCCAGATGACAACCAAGGGGGAAGCGACAAAAATTGAACTATAAGTTCCGACAAAAACCCCAATGGATAAAGCTATGGAAAAATCGCGGATGGTACTGCCGCCCCAAAAAACTATGCAAAGCAGAACCAACAAAACGGTCAGGGAAGTATTGATGGAACGAGCCAAGGTTTGGTTTATGCTCCTGTTGACGGTGCCTTCAAAATCTTCTTCGCTCCTGGGCAGGTTTTCCCTGATGCGGTCAAAAACCACAATCGTGTCGTTAATGCTATACCCTAAGACCGTCAAAATTGCCGCCACAAAAGAAGTATTTATTTCTACTCCCCAAAATTTACCTAAAACCGAGAAAATACCCAAAGTAATTAAAATATCGTGGGCCAAAGCAATAATTGCCGCTAAGCCATATTTCCAGGAAGCCACTGGTTTTGATACTTTACGGAAAGCGAAGGCGATATAAGCGATGATTATAACTAAAACGATGATTATGGAGTTAAAAGACTTGCTCTTTAATTCTTTGCCGATTGACGGCCCGATTGAGTCAAACCGCACCTCTTCCGCTGTGCCGTTATTGTTAGCGGCTAGATCGTTTAATTTAGATAAAAGGGCCTGATGCTTTTCTTCAGAATTCTCTTGAAACCGCAATATAACCGAATTGTTTTCTGTCGGCTGGATAGTTAAACTGCTTAAGCCGACATCTTTTAAAATATCTCGAATGTCAGATACAGATGGCTGGGTATTTAAAAATTTCACCTCTAATAAGCTACCGCCGGTAAAATCTATGCCAAATTTTAAGCCCCAAGCAAAAAGAGAAACGATAGCTAAAGCGACAAAAATCCCGGAAATAGTCAGCCATATTTTACGTTTTTGGATTATTCTGCGCATATTCTTTCCTATTTTATGTTTGTATCGCTAATTTTATTTCTTACGCCTACCAACCATTTCTTTTTCTCCAGCCATTGCCCGTTGATTAAAAGGAATAAATTTCTCGTTACTACAATTGCCGAAAACATAGAAACCGTCACGCCGATAAATAAAGTCGTACCGAAACCTTTTATGGTTCCCGTGCCAAAAGTCATTAAAATGAGACAGACAAAAATTGTCGTTAAATTTCCATCACGAATTGACGGCCAAGCCCGCCTAAACCCTTCTTCAATCGCCATAATTAAAGGCCGGCCGCTGCCCAATTCTTCTTTCATCCTTTCGAAAATCAAAATATTGGCGTCAACCGCCATGCCGATTGATAAAATAAATCCAGCTATCCCGGCTAAAGTCAAAGTTACGGCATTATAGGCGAAGGAAAATAACAGTATGCCCACCAAAACAATCATTACCGCAAAACCGACGCCGAATATCCTTAACTCGCTAAAAGTCAGAATTGACAATCCGCTCATTAAAACTACTAGAATTAAAGAAAGCCAAATTGGTACGGCTTTAAAGAAAGCTAGCACAGCCAACCCATAAACCACCAAAGATAAAACCGCTAACAAGCCAGCGAGACGATAATAAAGAATCATAAAAACCACCACTAGGAGTATGCCGATAATCCCGGCTTTTAAGCTGTCAGAAATTGATTTCTGGCCTAAACTGGCTCCGCTTGTATTTTGGCTCGCTAAAGTAATAGGAACGGGTAAAGCCCCGGCATTTAATCTCTGCGCCAAAAGCTTGGCTTCTTTTATATTAAAGTTGCCAGTAATAACGGCTTTGCCGCCGGTAATTTTTTCATTCACGGTCGGAATACTGATCGGATAGCCGTCCAAAAAGATAGCCACTGGTTGGCCGACATTGCGGCCCGTAATGGTTTCAAATAACTTCGCTCCCTCACTGTCAAATTCTAAAGATACTTCCGGCGAATTATCATTAGGATCAAACTGAACGGTAGCTCGCTTTAAATATTTTCCGGTTAGTTCTGTATTTTTCCATTCTTTGTCTGCCCCCACGATATCTTCCGCGCTCATGGTTTTTATTAAAATATGGCGGACTTTATATTCTTCCAGTTTTCTTTCATCTTGCTT
>CAZNWL010000194.1:0-2183 GCA_964577045.1 uncultured Planctomycetia bacterium
GGGTAAGTGGTTAAAAAATTAACCGAAATAGGTATTCCTAATATTTCTATATTTTGCTGGGCTACGCCATGCCCGATTAAAACATCCCGGGCCTCTTGGCAGGCTACCACATAGCGGTCCACGCCGGGATGAATCCAAAACCGGTTAGGATGATAGTCGGTTACAATAGCAACTAGAGGTATTTTTACGTTTTTACTTTCTTTAAAATCGGCGACTAAACCACAAGGAAAGGCTTGTGTAGCCACAAAACAATCTGGCTTAGACTCGTTGATTAGCCGGCGTAGCTTATGGAAAGTAAAGCGGTGCACAATTTTGCGGCAAGGAGTTAAAGCTTTTATGACTTTCTGCCGGTCATAAGCTTTTCCCCAAAGGTGGGGAAAATATTTTATGGTCAGCAGGTAAATAAAATTGACAATCTTCTCTCCGCGGGGATAAAAATAGCCTAAACCATTCAAAGTATTTACTTTGATGCGGGGGTCTTTAAAAAACAGCGCTTCCTTTATATTCTGCGCAGCCTTCCTGTGGCCGCCAAAATCAGAAATATGCAGGATGGTTATCCTCTTCACTAAACACTGCCTCCTGAAATTACATCAAAATCAATAATACCACAATTATTGAGCCGGGTAAATCGGCTTTAAGGGTTCTGCTCAAGATATTGTTTCCCTTCAGTCAAAGGATTAAGCGATTTTTTTATTCCTAATGCCGGAACTTGACGTAAATCAATAACTTCCCGGGGGCTTGCGGAAATTATCTGGACTTGTGGACGATATAAGTCATCTTCATTAACCTCCTTGACTACCGCTATCCGGGAATCAGAGAGAGCCACTATCGTCCCTTTGGGCCAAATTCCGATTACTTTAAAAAACATTTCCAAAAGCTCAAAAGAAAACTTTGCCCCCTTCTGGCGGTTCATTATTTGATAGACTAGTTCCGGAGGGTAATCTCTTTTATAGGAACGCCTCTGGGTTAGAGCGTCATACTCGTCACAAATAGTCACAATCAAAGAAGCCAAGTGAGGCTTACGTTTCGGGGTTATCTTGGGATAGCCTTCGCCATCCCAGCCCAAATGATGTTCAAAAGCAACAATGGCCGGTAGAATTCCCAAAGTATCCGTATGGCGTAAAAGAATCTCGGCGCCCAGAAAAGTATGGCTTTTGACCGCTTCTATCTCCTCCTCTTTAAGTTTATCGGTTTTGCGGATTATTTTTCTTGAGATAAAAAGCTTGCCAATATCATGAAGAAGCGCTGCTGTCCCGATATCAAGGCAGTCGTCCCGGGAAAGACCCAACTTATGGGCAAAATATATGGAAAGGATACTTACGTTCAAAAGGTGCCGGAAAGTCAATGTATCGTAAGTTTTTATCTGGGAAACTCTCGCAAACATCTGATAGTTGCCCAAAAGGTTATCCATAACCGTATTAGTGACAAATTTTACCTTTAAAAAATCAACCGCGTCTTCATTGACCAGCGAATCTAAAGATTGGGAAACTTTATCTAAACAATCGTCGTAGCGGCCGGTTTTATCTTCGGGCCTTTCCAGATAAACCTGCGTATCTAAATCGCCGATCTTACCCACTCTTATATTCTTAATGCCGATTATCGGCAAATAATCTTTGAGTTCCTTTTTAACTTCTGCCTGCTGTGAGACAAGTAGAGCTATGAATTGAGCCAGCTCTTCTTTGATTATGCCGTCTTGAAAAATAATCCTCTCAACGCCTCTTTCTTTTAACTGGGCAATTGCCGGCCCTAACTTTTTACTAAGCTCAAAGAATATATCCTCGCCGCAGGCAAATTCCGAACCCACCACCCCGATAATTATCTCTTTGCGCTCTTTAAAAAGTTCTTTTAGGCTCTCCAAGGCTTGCGCCACTGATTCCTGAAACCGCGGGTGTTCGACCTCGTAGATTTTAGCAACCTGCCAAGCTGAAACGAAATCGCGCAAGAATATGGCTATAAGGTTATCGGGCATAGTGTTTTAAAATATCAGCCGCCTGCATTCTGACCTGACGGTTCCAAAAAAATCTATATTTGCTAAGGCCATCTAAATAGCCCCTCGCTTCCTCAAAAAAATTAGCTGATATAAATTCGAGATTTTCTTTAAGAATCCGGCTGTTTAAACCCCAAGGGTTGGGAAGCGATAAAAGTTCCTTGGCTAGTTTCGGGCGGACCCGGGGATATTTAAC
>CAZNWL010000195.1:0-2183 GCA_964577045.1 uncultured Planctomycetia bacterium
AACCAATCCTTCTCTGCGGGCAAGCTTCTTCTCCTTATAGCGTTCATCTTCCAACACATTAAGGATGGTAACGGGTTTTTTTTCCTTAGCTACCAGCCCAACAATGCCCTCTCCAACCTTTAGGCTACGTTCACGTAGATACTCCTGGCTTAAAGCCTGGGTAGCTCTTATTTTTAGCTCCTGGCTGCCGGGGTCAAGCAACCACAAAGCGCAGATCTTAGCCTGCATAACATTAGCAGTTAAAGTTACGACAAGCTTAAGCACATCTTCAAGGTATAAATCCGAAGTGATTGCCTTGGCGATTTTGCTTAAAGTATCAACGTAAGCTTTATAAGAAGTCTTTCTCACGGTTACTTTCCTAAACGAAGCTCGTATTTTTCTGTCCCCTCTGATAAAACTACCCGGTCAGGAAGAATCTCGAGGACCACCTTACCCCCTACCCGGTCGCCGGTGCTGACAATCTTTCCGTCTATTACTGCCTTGGGGCTTTTTTCGTCCCAAATAATGCCTTGAAGCGCAGAACCGCTATTGGAAATATCTCTGGTTATAATTTCATATTGATTAAAAGGGTCCCGGGCTAATTTCAAATCTTTAGTCTCTTCTTCGAGCTTGCGGTATAAACCTTCGGATGTTTCGGCTTTCTCGCCGGAAGGATATAAAACATCATAAGGAAAATTGCCTTCAGAGGTTTTAGTCAAAGCCGCAGAAGCCAGGGTTTTTTCCCGGCGCTCCTTTACTCTGCTTAAACTCTTCTGCGCATTGATTAAAGCTAAAATCAAAATAAGGCTTAGAACTGCGATAAATGCTAATTTAATCTTTTGCTTTTTTCCCATTTTTTCAAGATAAAACATAAAAAATTAAACCTAAACGAACGGTTAAATCCCTGCCAGTGCCTGAATTATTTTTGTTTGCCTCTAAGCTCTCAACAATCGCGAATGACGGCAAATCTTCTTTTAAAAGCTCGATATATTTCACTAAATCCCTGTAGGAACAATCAAAGCTGATTATAACTGACAAGCTCTGGCAAGCCTTACCGTCGAGAGTCAGGTTTTTTTGGTTTTCATCTACGACGATTTTCTTAGGGCTGGGGCTGACTGAAGCCAGGTTTATTTTGGCTTTGCGGGCAAGGTCAGAAATCGCCCCCAAGGTATCTTCTTCTTTGAGAGGAAATTTTCCTTCAAGAAGCGTGCACTTTTCTTTAAGCCTGGCTATACTCTGTTCAAGAGAGTCGCCTTGAGAAACTATGGCCTGAATATCATCGATTTCCTTTTGTTTACCCATCAGTTCTTGCCTGAGGTTGCTAATTTGTTTTTTTCCGGGAACATAAATAAAAAAACAGAAAATCAAGAATACCGAAGTTACTATGGCCGCAGCTAATATTATTTTCTTTTGAGTTTTAGTCATCGTGCAACGTCGCAGCGTATTTCAAAACGCTGGGCGACCCCTTCTCTTATTGAAGAAGTGAGGCTGGCCTCGGCGAAAAAGGTGGAGCTTTCAAGCTTCTCCATAAATTGAGCCAAGACCGCTTCAGACACTTCACTGCCAAGAGAAACTTGGCCTCTTAAAACCAAAACTGCCGCATCCTGCTTTAAGACCAAACTGTCCAAAGTCACTTCGTTAGGCACCAGGTTGCTTAAAACGATAAGCAGCTTATCCGCCGGAACTTTACCTTTCTCCAGTTTAGTAATTAAATCCTCCCTGTCTAAAATAGCCTGCCGTAGAACCCTTACTTCGCTGATAGTCTCCAGATGCCTCTGGGCATTGGCTATCCTGGCTTTATAATCGTTGATTCTCAATCTAATCATTAAGAAGGAAAATAAAAATACCGCGGACAAGGCTGCCGCTAAAACTCTCAGGGAAATTTTCTGGATTAACTCTGACTTTTGGCTTTTAACTTCCAAAGGCGTCAAATTGATGGTTGTCCGGTCCGCTAAAACTGCCCCTAATGCGCTTAAAAGTTGAAGGTATTTAGAACCTAAAGTTTCTCGGCCGGATAGCTCAAACGCATCCGGTAAAATCAAAGGCTCTACTTTTAAAGAAATTTCTTTGGATAAAAAACTATCTAGATTTTTCAAGTTGCTGCTTCCGCCGGCGAGATAAAGGCGTTCTGGCGGCTGCTGGCCGAACTCCGAAGAAAAATAATCAAAGGTGCGTTTTAGCTCCTTAGCTAAAACCTCTAAATG
>CAZNWL010000196.1:0-2173 GCA_964577045.1 uncultured Planctomycetia bacterium
TTCTTTAACTTTAACCCGTGGATAAGCTCATGGTAAGAACTGCCCCTCTGGAGAGCAGCGGCATTAATCCTAGTAATCCAAAGGTAACGGAAATTCCTTTTCTTGGTATGCCGGTCGCGGTAAGCATAGACCCCGGCCCGGCGTAAAGTTTCGGCTACCCGGCGGTATTTACGGGAACGGTCGCCCCAAAAACCTTTGGCGGCTTTCAAGGCTTTCTTTTTTCTGTGTCTGGAAGCTGCGGCATGTTTAACTCTCATCTTGTCTCCTTTCTAACTTGCGTAAGGCAAACCATATTTGAGCATTTTTTTAGCGCCGGCAGGCATAAGGCCCTTGCGCCTCAAAGAGCGTTTTCTTTTACGCCGTTTGGAACTTAAAAGATGCCTGCGGCCAGGCCTAGAAAAAAGCGCCTTTTTTTTCTTGGTTATCCTTACCCTCTTGGCTAACGATTTTTTAGTCTTTAATTTAGGCATACAAACTCCTTTTAATTATATCACAATCTATTTGGGACTTAAAGTTAAGACCAGGGTTTTACCCAGCATATGCGGCTCGCGGTCAATCCTGCCTACGCTCTGGATGTCTTTCAGGAGCTGGTCAATCAGGCGGCTGCCGATATCCTTGTGGGCGATTTCTCTACCCCGAAACCACATACGTATTCTTACTTTATGGCGTTTCCCTAAAAATTCCTTTATATGATTGAGTTTAATCTCGTAATCATGGCTGCCAATCCTGGGGCTGATTCTGATTTCTTTAAGCTGGGCCTGCTTCTGGTGTTTTTTGACTTCCCGTTCGCGTTTTTCCTGCTCATATTTATATTTAGAAAAGTCAATAATGCGGCACACCGGAGGATTAGCTGCTGCAGCTACCTCCACTAAATCCAAATCAAACTCCTCGGCTTTCTTTAAAGCGATATCGCGCGGGAACACCCCCAACTGCTCTCCTTCAGGACCAATCACTCTTAAAGTTTTAGCAATGATCCGCTGATTAACTCTGACATATTTCACGTTAGGCCTTCCTCCTTTCTGCTTCGCCCTTCAACAACTAAAACATATGGTGGGGCTTCGCAGGAATTCATTAGGTTCTACGAAGCCATACCTCTAGCTAGACGAGTCGACTGGCGTAGTAGACTCCTCTTTTAATTTTTTTACTAACTCTTCTAGCCCCATTACCCCTAAATCTTTCATCCCTCGAGCGCGTAAGGATACTTTCCCCGTTTCTTTTTCTTTTTTACCGACGATAACCATATAAGGAATCTTAAGCAACTCTTTCTCACGGATTTTTTTCTGCAGCGTCTCGTCTTTAAGGTCTACCTCAACGCGGAGGCCTTCGGCTTTCAGCGCCTCTTCGATTTTTAAAGCATAGTCCTTGACTTCTTGAGTAATATTTAAAATGCTTACTTGCAGCGGCGAAAGCCAAAGCGGAAATTTTCCGGCATAGTTCTCAATCAAAGCTCCCAAAAAGCGCTCAATGCTTCCTAAAATAGCCCGGTGAATCATTACTGGCCTGGCTTTAGAATTATCTTCGTTGATATAAGACAAATCAAAACGCTCGGGTAAATTAAAATCCACCTGCACTGTGGGCCCCTGCCAGAGGCGGCCCAAAGCATCTTTAAGTTTGACGTCTATTTTAGGCCCGTAAAAAACCCCTGCCCCGGGATCAATAGCAAAAGGAATATTTTTTTCTGCCAAAGCTTCTTTTAAAACTTTTTCTGCCTTATCCCAATCCTCGGGCTTTCCGGCAAATTTTTCCGGCCGGGTAGAAAGATTTACTTCGTAGGCAAATTCAAACTTTTTCATAGTGTAGTCAATAAACTCTAAGACCGAAATAATTTCCGGCTTAAGCTGGTCTGGCCGGCAAAAAATATGCGCATCATCTTGGGTAAAACCTCTTACCCTTAGCAAACCATGCAAGACCCCGGATTTTTCATAACGGTAAACCGTGCCCAACTCAAAGAAACGGATAGGCAGTTCCCGGTAACTGGTAATTTTACGCTTATAAATCAGGATGTGGCCCGGGCAGTTCATCGGCTTAATCACATAATCCTGCTCGTCTATCTGCATAAAATACATGTTTTCCCGGTAGTAACTGGTGTGGCCTGAAAGTTCCCATAAGTTTATGCGGGCAATGTGCGGAATGCTTACCAGCTCATAGCCGCGTTTTAGATTTTCCCGGCGCA
>CAZNWL010000197.1:0-2161 GCA_964577045.1 uncultured Planctomycetia bacterium
CTATAAACTCGTCTGGCAGACTATAAAACAAAGAATTCCCCAAATAAAACCACTCCTAAATAAAATTGCTGAAAAATAAAGCCTTTTCGTCGGGCCGTGGAAGTTTCAAAAAAAACACCGCATAGCGCCTTATTTTATTGGGGTGATTTAGGGCGGGACTGTCCCCGATCAGACGTTTCCTAAATATATATGTTTTAACCCTGCTTTTTTGCCGATTTCTTGCGCCTCTTCTAAAATTTCAATGCTGGTAGGCGGATAATCTAAAAATTTATAATCCGGATGAAAGCGGCTGATATGCCAAGGAATATCTTTACTTACGCCAGCAATAAAAGCAGCCAGGTTTTTAAGCTCTTTTGGCGAATCGTTTTTGCCGGGTATAACCAAGGTAGTAATTTCAATCCAGATACCGGCTTCTTTCATGAGGCGAATGGAGTCCAAAACCGGCTCTAGATGCGCTCCGCAAATCTTACGATAAAACTCTTCGCTAAAACTTTTTAAATCTATGTTAGCGGCATCGAGATATGGCCGGATTAAAGAAATCGCTTCGCTGGCCATATAGCCGTTAGTGACAAAAACATTATAGAGGCCTCTTGCTTTAGCTAACTTAGCCGTATCATAGGCATATTCAAAAAAAATCGTCGGCTCGCTATAGGTATAAGCTATGCTTAAACATCCGGCCTCTTTAGCTTTAGCCACTACTTCTTCGGGAGGAAAGTCACATGAATCCGCAAGCCCTTCGGGATGCTGGGAAATCTGCCAGTTCTGGCAAAAACCGCAGCGGAAATTACAGCCGACCGTGGCTATGGAATAAGCTTTGCTTCCCGGGTGAAAATGGTAAAGCGGCTTTTTCTCAATAGGATCAACTCCAGCGGCGATGGCTTTGGCATATACTAAACTGTAAAGTACCCCTTCCTGATTCTGGCGCACACCGCAGAAACCAGTGCGGCCGGGCGAAATTTTACAATGGTGGGCGCAGAGATTACACTGCAGTTTTTTTTCCGACAGTTTTTCATAAAGCATCGCTTCTTTCATCTTCTTTTCGGCGATTTTTTCAGGCTTACAGCTAAAAGGAAAAGTAAATCAGAAAGCCGGTTAAAATAGATTAAAATAAAATCATTCTTCAAACCTTTCTGTTTTTTCAAACTAACCATTCTCCGCTCCAGCCTGCGGGCTATTGTCCTGGCTACGTCTAAACTGCCAGAGGTTAAATCTTTACCGGGCAGGCAAAAATCGGATAAATGATTTTTCTTCTCTATCTGGCTTATCATTGTCTCCAAACGCTTAACGCACGCCTTGCCTATCCTCTGCTTAAGTTTATTTATAAATTTAATCTCGGTAGCTACTTCCGCCCCGACGATAAACAACTCTTCCTGAATCGACTCGATAACTTTTTTTATTTTTTTCCCTTTAGCCAGATTTTTAGAAAGGCCAAGGTAGGCATTTAATTCATCCAGGTCGCCACAAATCTCTATTCTTAAACTATCCTTGGGCACTCTTCTGCCTCCACAAATAGAAGTCATCCCTTTATCGCCGGTTTTTGTAACTATTGACATAACTTAGCTTTATGCGCCAATTAAGCTCAAGGCTTCGGCGCGGGTTTTCTGGTTAGTCAGAAATATTCCTCTGACTACTGAAGTGGTCGTGGTGGCCCCCGGTTTTTTTACCCCGCGCATGGACATACAGAGATGCTCGGCTACGATAACTACCATTACCCCTTTGGGTTTTAACTTTTTCATAATTACATCGGCTATCTCGGTAGTCAGCCGTTCCTGAACCTGCAGGCGTTTAGATAAAATATCCACCACCCTGGCAATCTTACTTAATCCGGTAATTCTTTTGTCGGGAATATAGGCAACATGGGCTTTACCGATAAAGGGAAGAAGATGGTGTTCACAGACCGAGTACAAAGGAATATCTTTGAGCAGGATTATTTCATCGTGTTTCTGCTCTAAAACAACTTCCAGGCTTTGCGCCGGGTCTTTAAACTGCCCGCCCAAAATCTCCTCATACATTTCCGCGACTCGCTTAGGCGTTGCCGCGATATCTTTCCTTTTCAAATCCACGCCTATGGCCTCTAAAATCATTTTTATTGCCTTCTCAATTTTAGGTTTATCCATTATTACCTCCGGTATAAAATGATTACAGAGATTAAATATAGATT
>CAZNWL010000198.1:0-1268 GCA_964577045.1 uncultured Planctomycetia bacterium
CTTCTACAACTACAACGTTCAAATTTAACATTCCAGCGATGGCTAAAACCTTTATAAGGCGTGTATTGCTTGATGCCTATAAGCGGCTGGTAGAGGGAGCTGTTGATGAGGGAAGGGTTAATTCACTGTTAGAGGCAGCTGGGTTGGGAGAAGAAAATATCACTACCAGTAAGATTAACCTGGTGTCTCTACGCGAATTATGCGGTTTGCTCGCTTTAAATGAGGGGGAGAAAGCAACCGTGGCCGGGCTTTTGAAATTTGTTCAAACCAAATTCACCGTAACAATAGAAGGAGGAAATATAGCAGCTTTAAAAGCATTTTTGTTTGAGTAAATCCCGTAAGGGTAATATGAAAAACCCGCTAGCTCTTATAGCAAGCGGGTTTTTTTCTTGTTCGTGGAGAGAGTTATCCCAGAACCCAGTCCACGGCTTCTTCCGGGGTTGAGACGATTTTTATTAAGGGGAGTAAGTCTTTCTTTAGGAATCCCCAATCAATGAGATGCTGGATCATATCCTCATCCCACCCCTTTATTCCTTTAGCCTTTGGTAGGTAAAGAATAGCCACTCGTTTTTTGTCGTAGTGTTTTCTGAACCAGGTTTTACCCCAGATTTTGGTGTTAAAGAGGATGATGGCAATAAATTCCAGAAAGGTGCCAATTCCTCCACCTGCCGCTATGATAAAGCCATCAGCGGAAAGGAGTCCGACCAAACGAAGGCCAAAGCTTAAGAAAGGAACATGGATACCCGGGAAGATTATACTTTCTGCTAAGCGGTGGCACTCCATCACCCAATTCGCCAACCTATTGGCGGGCAAATCAAGGAGAGTAAATCCTATCCTTACACTTAGTTGATTTTCGGCTCTAGCTCCTGCCAACGGAGCTCCCATGCCAACACCATGATAAGCGCCAGTAGAAATATCTACGTATCTTTTTGCCAGTAAAGCCCCTACTTTTTTCATAGCTTCATACATAACATTTCCTGGTTTACCTTGGCTAGAGCCAAGACAGGAAATCCTTGGGCGAGATGAAATTTTGTCAGGCATCATTATCCTCCATTTTCAAAAGGTCTTTTTTAAAATTGATAGAAGAGATTAGCATAAATTAAGTGGTCTGTCAATTGCTTTTTTTAGAAAAAAGTTATATAATAATTTTGTTTATGATTTATTATCACGCTTGAAGCGTGTTTTATAATATGGGAATTTTGGATAAAATTTTAGGGGACGCCTATGCAAAAATTATAAAAAAGTTGGAGCCGATTGTTAAGGAAATA
>CAZNWL010000198.1:1278-2153 GCA_964577045.1 uncultured Planctomycetia bacterium
GTAAAGACGGCTGAGTTTAGGAAGAGGTTGGGAGTAAAAATGGACGTGGCTGAAGAAACGGGATCCTATCGGTCTCCCGCCAAGGCGGGATCCCTCCATGATGACAGTGAAAAAAAGCTGGAGGAAATTCTGCCGGAAGCGTTTGCGGTAGTAAGGGAAGCGGCCAAAAGAGTCTTAGGGCAAAGGCACTATGATGTCCAGCTAACGGGCGGCATAATCCTTCATCGCGGCCAGATTGCGGAAATGAGAACTGGTGAAGGCAAAACTTTAGTGGCGACCCTGCCTTTGTATTTAAACGCTTTGGCGGGCCGGGGCGCGCATTTAATTACGGTTAATGATTATTTGTCCAGAGTGGGCGCGGGCTGGATGGCGCCGGTTTATCATTTATTAGGGCTTTCTGTCGGCGTGATTATTCATGAAGCGGCTTTTACCTATGACCCGGAATTTACGGATGACTCCCAGTATGATGAAAGATTAAAGCATTTCCGGAAAATTGAAAGAAAAGAAGCTTATCAATGCGACATTACTTATGGCACAAACAATGAATTCGGGTTTGATTATCTGCGCGACAATATGGTGCCGTCTTTGGGGCAAATGGTGCAAAGGGAGCTTTTTTATACGATTGTTGATGAAGTTGACTCTATTTTAATTGATGAAGCGAGAACCCCATTAATAATTTCCGCTCCGGCCGAAGAGTCAACGGACAAGTATTACAAATTCGCCCAGCTGGTAGAGCGCCTGCAGGAAAAAGAGGATTATAACGTGGATGAAAAAATGCGGGCCGTGACTTTAACCGAAACCGCCATTGCCAAAATGGAAAAGTGGCTAGGCGTAGAAAATATTTACGTCTCCGGCGGCATCCGCGATGTCCACCA
>CAZNWL010000199.1:0-2150 GCA_964577045.1 uncultured Planctomycetia bacterium
GCCCAGATGCACGCCGTCAGCTTTTATCTCTACTGCCAAATCCGGATCGTCGTTTGCGATAAATACTATATTGCTATTCTGGCATAATGTCGAGAGTTTTTTGCCGAGGCTTATTAATTCCTTACGCGGCATCTTTTTTTCCCGCAGCTGTAAAATGTCGATTCCGCCCGGGATGGCTGCCCGGGCTACGGCTAAAGTATCCCTTCCGGCGGAATATTCTTCGCTAGTGACTAAATAGAGGCTATAATTATTGATTTTTTTCATCAGTTAAAACTTTTAGAGCAATACTCCTAATAATACCATATTTAGGCGTCTTGACAATCTTTTACCCGGCGTAAAAAAGTTAAAAATTACCCTTGACAAAAAAAGGAAATATGTTATCTTTTAATCACTACTAATTTAATGGTATCAGTAGTAATTAAATAAGCTAGTATTTGTAATGGTTTTTTAAGGAGGTGCAGGATGAGTTTACTGAAGAATCAGGATGATTTAAAGGCGTTGGTAGAAAAGCTAAATTTTAAAGAAAAGGTGGAACGGTCCCTAGAACTGATTGACGAGGCTTACCGTAAATACGCCGACGGCTTGGTAGTGGCTAACAGCTTAGGAAAGGATTCGGTCGCGGTTTGGGACCTGGCCAAGCGGGTTAACCCAAAAATTAAAGGGTTTATTGTTACTACCCGTTTTAAGCCTAAAGAAACGGTTGAGTTTATGCAGCAGGAAGTAGCTAGATATCCGGAGTTAAAGGTTTATCAAAGTGAGATTAAAATTCCCGATAAACTTTACGAAACTGACCCTGACCGCTGCTGTGAAATCTTAAAAGTTGAGCCGGTTAAGCGGGCAGTTTATGAAATGGGAGTTACCTGTTGGGTTACTGGCCTGCGTTGTACTGAAGGCCGCACCCGTACCGATTACAAAGAAGTTGAGGAACGCGACCGGGGATTAATCAAGCTGAATCCGATCCTCATCTGGAAGGAGAGGGAGGTCTGGCAATATCTGGCTCTCTACGGGGTAAAGGTCAATCCGCTTTATGGCCAGGGTTACCGCTCTTTAGGCTGTGCTCCTTGCACTAAGATTACCAATGAGGACAATGAGCGCGCCGGCCGCTGGATCGGAACGTCCAAATGCGGCGGCGAATGTGGAATTCACACCCGGCCTTTAAAAAAGAAATAAATGGCAATAGCAATAGTAATTGTTATCGCGATATTTTTGGCTTTGAATATGGGGATAAGCGGTTTTTCCGTATCCTTTGCGCCTTCTTTTGGCAGTAATGCATTGACCAAAAATAGAGCAGCATTGTTGTACGGTCTTTGCGTTATTGTCGGAGGCTGCCTGATTGGACCGCGCGTGGCAGAAACACTGGTAAAAAAAATATCTTATGTACAACTGGATTTTTTTTCTTGTGGGATAATATTAGCTTCCTGCGCCGTTACCATGTTTTTAAGCAACCTACTAAAAGTTCCGCAGTCAACAAGTTTTATAACCGTAGCCAGTTTCCTAGGGGCAGGTTTATTTTACGGTAAAGTAAACTGGCATACGGTAACGCGAATTCTTACATTTGCTGTTATATTCTCTCTGGTGTCTTTTGCGCTTACGCTGGTAATTAAACGTAAAATATACCCGCCCCGGCAGGGTAATTTACGGTTTTACGAAAATATTTTTATTCACCGGGAAAAATTTAAGAAATTCATAATCCTTCACGATATGTATGCGGGTTTCAGCATAGGAACTAATAATGTGGCTAATGTAGTAGCGCCGCTTTCAGGTATTTTAGGGATAGGCAATTTTTTTTGGTTTTTAACCATCAGCCCTTTTTTTGGCTTAGGAGCATATTTGGGGGGTAAACGCGTGATCAACTCTGTGGCAAAAGAAATTGTACCTATAGGCGAATTCTCGGCAACGGTGGTATCTTTTATTACTGCCACTTTTGTGCTGATCGCGTCTTTGTTGGGATTACCTACACCCTATGTGCAATTTACCACTTTTTCTCTTTTGGGAATAAGTTGCGTAAAAGACGGTTTTAAGTGCACATCAGAAAAGTCTATCGTAAAGCGAATTTTATGGGTATGGGTTTTAGTTCCCATTTTTACAGGCTTATTGAGTTTTTGCTTGCATTATATTCTTAGGAATTATGTAAAGTAGAAGGAAATAGG
>CAZNWL010000200.1:0-2119 GCA_964577045.1 uncultured Planctomycetia bacterium
AACCGATAACCATAATCCCTACTGCTACCATTAACTCAATTAAACTTAAGGCTTTCTTCTTCATGCCTCTCAATTAGATTTGACCATTTTTAATAGCTTTTAACGATGCCGATAATTTCCTCAACAAAAGTCTCTTCGGCATTTAAAAGGTTCAAGTGGTGTTTAAGCAAAAGCTGCTGATGCACCGGTAGCTTCTCGCCGGTACGGATATTATCCAAAAGCCATTGCTTTACTTTTTCCAAGAAGCGCTTCCGCAGGCGCAGGCGCGCCATCACTCCTTTTTTATCCAAGTGAGGAAGGAAATATAATGGTATATCTATATCGATGAATGGCCTTTTTTCAGATAAGAGCGCTTTAAGGGCTAATTCTAAAAATTCTTTATTGCCGGCCGGGGTAATCGAATAAACGTAGCGGGTAAGCCTTCCCTTTTTGTTGGCCACAGACCTTTTAATCAGGCCTTCGCCTTCCATAATTTTAAGGGGATAATAGATGGATTTATTTTCCAGGGAGGAAAAAACGCCTAGGTCTTGCTTGACAATCTTTTTAATTTCGTAACCGTGTCGCGGGCCTTCTTTTAGGATACCTAATATTATTAGGTGCTGCATGGCGGATACTTAAGACTCTTTAAAAATCCCGATTTTGCGGTAACGTTCCTGCCGTAGATTCAAAAGCTGTTTTACTGAAAGCTGGCTAAGTTCGTCCAGATTTTTCATGATTGCTTTTTTCAGATGGCCGGCTGACTCCTCATGCCCCCAGTGAGCGCCTCCTTCGGCTTCTGGGATAATTTCATTGACGATTCCCATCGAGAGCAGCTCCGGAGCAGTAAGTTTTAAAACTTTTGCTGCTGTTTCCCGCATCGATGCGTCTTTCCAAAGAATAGCCGCACAGCCTTCGGGAGAGATAACCGAATAATAAGCGTACTCCATGATTAAAACTCTGTCTCCCACGCCGATGCCTAAAGCCCCGCCGCTTCCGCCTTCGCCAATCACTACCACTAAAATCGGAACCTTAAGCAAAAACATATCCCTGATATTTTCGGCGATAGCCTGGGCCTGGCCCCTCTCTTCAGCTCCTACTCCCGGATAGGCTCCCGGAGTATCGATGAGGCAAAGGATAGGAAGGCCAAAGCGTTCAGCCAGCTGCATAACCCTCATCGCTTTACGATAACCTTCGGGATGGGCACAGCCGAAATTGCGCTCGATATTTTCCTTGGTATCTCTGCCTTTCTGGTGGCCGATTAAAGCTATCTTTCTGCCTTCAAGAGTCGCCAAACCCGTAAGCAAAGCCCGGTCATCCCCGTAAAGGCGGTCCCCGGAAAGCAGTAAAAAATCCTTCATCATCAAACTCACGTAATCAAGAGTGGTTGGCCGGTTAGGATGGCGGGCAATCTGAACTTTCTGCCAAGCGGATAAACGCGAATAGATGTTTTTCCTTAAATCTTTCAGCTTGCCTTCTAAATCGCCTATTTCCGAAGAAAGGTCGATGGACTTTTCTTGAGAGAATTTACGCAGTTCCTCTATCTTTTTTTCCAATTCCAGTATCGGTTTTTCAAAATCCCAGGCTTGAATCATTTTAAACTAAAATTTAATCCAGAATGGTTACTTTTGTGCCCACCGGAATTATATCAAACAGTTCCTCAACATCGGCGTTGCTCATCCGCACACAGCCCAAGGTAACTTGCTGGCCTAATTTTTCCGGCTCGGTCGTCCCATGAATGCCATAACCTTTTATGGTTTCGCCGCTCGAATCAGCGCCGGCAAAGCCCATCCAGCGGGAACCCAGTATATTTTCCGGACTGTCCGGCGCAATCACCGCGCCGGTTTTAAACCAGGTAGGATTTTTAAGCTTATTGTTGTCAATAACAAACTCGCCCGTAGGGGTAGAATTGTCCTTGCCTGTGGATACCTGGTAGGTTTTTATCACTTCGGTCCCTTGTTTTAAAAAAAGCAGGTTCTGCGACTTATCAATCACCAGGGAAAATTCGCAGGTCGCTACTTTAAGATTTTGATTAAGCCCAATGGTGTCAGAATTTAAATTATTGGAGCGCTTAATTAATTCTACGGTAGTGTTGTATTTTTTGGCAATTTTCGTGAGAGTATCTTTGGGCTGGACCTTATAG
>CAZNWL010000201.1:0-2112 GCA_964577045.1 uncultured Planctomycetia bacterium
TAATTTTCTTTAAGCTTTGGTCGATAAAGCTTAAGTCAAACTCGACATTATAAGCGCAAAGCACACAGCCGCTTAAGAAATCAATCAGCTTTACGGCTATATTTTCAAATAAAGGGGCTTTTTCTAAATCCGCCGCAGATATCTTATGGACCTCGTAAGCTTCTTGAGGCATGCTTCTCTGGGGATTGACCAAACTATGAAACTTATCAATAATTTTTCTGTCTTTAACCTTTAAAATGCCAATCTCGCAGATGGCATCGCCCATGACTGCATCCAGACCGGTTGTCTCTAAATCCAGGATGGCTAAGGGGTAATTTTCTATTGGCCGGCTTAAATCCATATCTATGATATTATTTTAACCACCACTGTCCTCTCGCGTGGCCGAGTATCAAAATCAACTAAAACCACCTGCTGCCAGGTTCCTAAATCAACTTTGCCGCCGGTTACGGAGACAAAAAAATTAGTCTTAAGCCAGGAGCTGCGCAAATGCGAATGGCCGTTATCATCGCTCCAGGTAGAATTATGCGCGTAATCTTGGCGGTAAGGAAGAAGGTGCTCAAAACTTTCTTTTAAATCTTTTTCTAAACCTGGCTCATACTCCATAGTGGTTAAGGCTGCGGTTGAGCCGATGAGCGATAAAAAAATTACCCCTTCTTTTACGCCTTCCTTCTCGACTATCCGGCTTAAATCCCCGGTGATATTGACAATATCGTTATCTCCTTTTGTCTTTACCTTTATATAGCGCGTCTGCATATTTACTTCATTGAATGAATCTAAGGCAGGATAATCTGAATAGTTAACTTAACCGGCTAAAACCAAGTCTTTTAAAATTATCCAAAGCAGAGCAATGATAATTACAGCGGTAAGAATATAAAAATCGTTAAAATAAAAAAATTCCCCTATATTTTCTGTATGCCGGTTCTTTCTCTCGGGAATATTATATTTTTTTCTGATTGCCGGTTTAATCTTTAAGACATCATCGCGCCTAAAACGCAAAAATTCACCGGCTACCTTGAAATGCGGAATATGGCGCAAATTCGCCAGTTCAATTATATCTTTTTCGGATATTCCTAAAATATGAGACACCTCACGGGTGCTCAACAGTTTGTCTTTCATGCCTAAAATTTATGGGCTATCCAGTCTTCTACCTGGGCGCGGTCAAACAAAAATCTATTCCCTTCTTTTTCTACCGGAATCTTTCCGCCTTCAACCCACTCCATAATTTTTTTTTCTTCGACTGCCAGATAGTCGGATAATTCTTCCAGAGAAATCTTGCCTTCGGTCATCCGGCATTTCCCGTTAAAAACCGCGCCTTGCTCGATAGTAACCTGAAGCGTATCAATGTCGCCGAAAACTTTAGCTGTGGAAGTAAGCCTGATACCTTCACTGGCCCGGATATTGCCTTTAACTGTTCCAGAAACAACTATATCTTCGCCGGAAATATCTGCCCGCACGTCGGCGCTTGAGCCGATAATGAGGCTTCCCTTGGTAGTCAGATTTCCTTCGAATTTTCCGTTAATCCTCAAATTCACCGGGTCAGAAAAAACCAGGCTCCCCTGCATCGCAGCACTGACATCAAGAATCTTGTCGTCAATTCTCCGCTTCATAATTTTTACACCTCCTCAATCCGCCTATGGCGGGACGAGAAATCTCTAATTTTACTGCCAACTGGAGGCAATCACTCGTTTGTTTTTTCCAACTTCTTTAAAAAAGAAAGCGCTAAATAAGCAATCAAAGTTGCGGTCAGGGCGGCACTGATATAGCCGCAGCCCACCGCCAAGCCGATACCTGAACTCACCCAGATACTGGCAGCAGTGGTCAGGCCTTTAACCCCTTCGCGGCTGCGGATAATCGTCCCGGCGCCTAAAAATCCGATTCCGGTAACTACGCCGGCGGCAATCCGGCCGGGGTCAACAGCTACCCTGTGCTGATAAATCTCAAAAATATAAAGCGAAACCAGCATGGTCAAGGCTGAACCCATACCTACTAAAATATGGGTGCGTAACCCTGCTGACCCGCCTTTTCGCTCGCGCTCAAAACCAATAATACTGCACAAACAAAAGGCGAGAACCAAACGAAAAATAGTAGTCAAGCTATCCAGCATCTTATTTC
>CAZNWL010000202.1:0-2103 GCA_964577045.1 uncultured Planctomycetia bacterium
TTGAAAAAATAGATATCCTTTATATCCACCGCACCGACAATAAAGTCTTAAAAAATAAAGCTGTTATTGCCGCTATGCAAAAATTAAAACAAGACAGAAAAGTCGCTTATATCGGCGCTTCTTTCTCTAATGAAAAAACTCTTGAGGAAGCAGCCAAAGAATCTCTCGCCTACTGGTGCGACCTGATCCAAATGCCCGCGCCGGTTTTCTTAAAACGGCCGGATTTGGTAAACAAAATAAAAGAAAAGCGCGCTGCGATTGTGGTGAACTCACCGGTAAGAAAAGGAGCGGATAAGGATATTCGCGAAATTTATCAAGAACTGATTGCCCATGAAAAAATAGCAGTTATTTTGACCGGGACGAGGCATCACCTAAAGGAAACTTTGGAGCACTTTCTTTCTTTAAATCGAAATAAGTAGTATTGGTTGCGCCAACTTTGGCCTTCTTGATATTAGTATAAACTAAAACGTCTTCTCTTTTGTTCAGCTGGTCGCAGACATTGCAAAAAGGAAATTTAGAAAAGTCTCCCTCCTTATGCGCCCGGCGTAACTGGTTATACTTCTCGCCGCTAAAAACTTCATGAATGGTCTCTTTATTCAGGTCGCCTAAAACCATCCGGCTGTCATAATCAAAGCAACATGGAACTACCAGGCCGTCCCATTGCACCTGTAACGGCCCGATAAAAGGGCGGTTACAGGTGATTTTTTTACCAAGAGGCTTTCGGTAAGCCCGGCCGTCACCCCAGTTGTGCGGCTTCCAAACCGAAACTGCGCCGGCCTGCGGCTCATAAATCTTCAAGAATTCCTGCATCTGGTGCCTGTTTTCAGGCATCAGAAGAAAATACATCTCTATACGGGTTTTGCTGGTTTTGCTTTTTTTGCGCAGGGCAATCAAACGTTGGACATTTTCCTGGACTTGGCCAAAATTTAATCCGAGGTGGATTTTGTCATAAATATCTTTGGTAATACCATACATACTGATACGGATAACATCAAAAAGCTCCAAGACTTTGCGGGATTTTGCCTCGTCAAGCAAGGAAGCGTTAGTAATAGTGAGCGTCTCTAATCCTTTATCTTTAGCATAAGCAGCCCGCTCAAAGATATAAGGGTCAAGAAAAGTTTCGCCGTAGTTTTCTAAAGAAATTTGTTTGGCTCCGGCCGCACAAGCTTCGTCAACTATCCGCCTATAAAGGTTCATATCCATCACCCCTTGCGGCCGTTTCATCATTTCCCGGGGACACATAATGCATCTGCCGTTACAGCGGTTAGTAGGCTCAAGGCGAATTTCTGAATTTATCAGGGTGAATTTTTCTTTCGTCATTGGTTTTTTAGTATACTATCGTTTTTAAAATGTGCAATAATTTTTAACCGGAAAATTTCCCGAAAAAAATATAAAATAAACAAACTATTGCCGATTAAATACCTTTTCCATAACCTTTTCGGTTCAGTGAAAAGGCGAAACATCCATTCAAAGCCGTTGTTACGCATCCAAGAAGGAGCTTGGAGTTTAGTCCCGGCAAAAAAATCAAAGGCCGCGCCCACCCCAACCATCACCGGAATATTGAGTTTATCTCTGTGCTCATACATCCAAAGCTGCTGTTTAGGGCAGCCTAAGCCCACCCATAAAACATCCGGAGAGGCCTGATTAATCCTTTCCACTATCTTAGAATCCTCTTCTTGGCTCAAGCTTCTAAAAGGCGGCGAATAAAATCCTGCTATTTTTAAACCCGGAAATTTTTCTTTGAGCTTAGCACTAAATTTGTTTAAGGTATCTTCTGTCGAACCATAAAAGAAATGCGTATATCCTTTGTTTTGGGAAATTTTTAAAAAATCATGCATTAACTCCGGCCCATAAACCCGCCGCTTTAAAGGGTAACCGTTTAAACGGGCGAGAAGAATCAAAGAAAAGCCATCTGGAACAGAAAGACTGCTTTGATTGACTGCATGCTTAACTTCGCTGTTCTTTCTGCCGGCGGCAGCATCATTAGCATTAGAAATAACTATATAATTGCCAAAGCTTTTCTCTTTAATCCAGGTTTCCATCTTTTGGGTAACCTCAAAAATTTGAATCATATCCACCCGCATTCCATAAATACTTATAAAC
>CAZNWL010000203.1:0-1651 GCA_964577045.1 uncultured Planctomycetia bacterium
AGACAGCCTATATTAGCGGCGAGCACATTATTCCGGCAACCGTGGTTAAATATCGTCGCAAGGGAGAAGCCAATTGGCAGGAGTTAAACGTAAATGAAGTAAAATTAGACGTTAAAAGTGTACTGGAAAATGCACCCAACCAGGTAGATATCCGCGATATCAGAGGACCGAAGAGTTTCGCCGATAAAACTTTGCGCTATATCTTAATTGTAAGAGCTTTTCTTTTAATTTTAGTAGGAGTCTTTAGTTTTATTTTTTTAAAGAAAAACAAAGTTGAATTTAAGGCACCGCCTACTCCGGCGCATATTATTGCTTATGAAGCCCTAGCTGCATTAGAAAAAAAGGACTATATTCGCCAAGGACAAACCAAGGCTTATTACACTGAGCTTTCTGATATTGTGCGGCATTATCTTGAGAACAGGTTTAATATCCGCGCTCCGGAAATGACTACTGAAGAGTTTCTGATTAAAGTTAAAGAAGATAACACCTTGTCATTTGAGCATAAAGGCTTATTACGGGATTTTCTCGTGACTAGCGACTTAGTTAAATTTGCCAAATATCAACCTGCGGAACAAGAAGCGAGTTTAACGCTTGCCTCAGCAAGAAGATTGATTGACCAGACTAAACTCGAAGATAAGTCTTAAAATATGCTTATCCAAAATCCCATATTTTTTTTATTAATCCCTCTGGCGGGGGGAATTATTTATTATTCTTTACGCAAGAATAAAACTCCGGGAATCCGGTTTTCTTCGGAGAGGTTTTTAACCATAGGCAACCTTACTTTTAAGACCCTTTGCAGCCGATATATATGGGTTTTACGTTTGTTGGTGTTTGTGTTTTTAGCCCTTGCCTTGGTTAGGTTTCGCATGCCGATTGAGGAATCAAAGATTCAGACCGAGGGAATTGATATTATCCTTGCTTTGGATACCTCAACCAGTATGCTGGCAGAAGATTTTACGCTTCACGGTAAAAGGGCAAATCGTTTGGAGGTAGTAAAAGATGTAGTGGAAAACTTTATTCAGGGTAGGAAAAATGACCGCATCGGCATCGTGGCTTTTGCGGCGAGAGCCTATACTGCCAGTCCCTTAACGCTTGATTATGGCTGGCTATTGGAAAACCTTAAGCGTGTTAAAATCGGAATGATTGAAGATGGCACTGCCATTGGCTCAGGCTTATCGGTTGCCCTTAAACGGCTGGAAAATACTAAGGCAAGAAGTAAAATCGTAATTCTCTTGACCGACGGTATAAATAATGCAGGTAAAATTTCGCCTGCTTTAGCAGCCGAAGCTGCCAAGGCCTTGAAGGTAAAAGTATATACTATTGGCGCTGGCACTAAGGGTATGGCACCGTATCCTATGAAAGATTTTTTTGGTAATACCGTCTATCAACCGGTAAAAATAGATATTGATGAGGAGAGTCTGATAAATATTGCCTCCAAAACAGAAGGCAGATATTTCCGTGCTACGGATACTAAGTCTTTAAAAGAAATCTATGCTGAAATTGACCGCATGGAAAAAAGTCCTATTGAAGAAAAAGGATATATGGAATACCGGGAATTGTTCCCCATATTTTTAACTATAGCTATGGCGCTTTTATTGTTAGAGGTTTTATTGAGAAACACAATTTTACGTAAGATTCCTTAGGATGAGAT
>CAZNWL010000203.1:1661-2093 GCA_964577045.1 uncultured Planctomycetia bacterium
AGCTTACCTTTTTTGGTTGATTATTGCTTTAGGGGGTTTCTTTTTCTGGGTAAACTCAAGAAGAAAGAAATCTTTGGAGACCTTTGCGGATAAAAATCTTTTAACTACGCTGCTTGCTTCTTTTGATATCCGTAAATATAGATTAAAACAGGTTTTGATTGCGGTAGTTTTCTCACTACTAATATTTTCTTTGATGCGGCCGCAATGGGGTTTTAAGTGGCACCAGATAAAACGTAAGGGTTTGGATATCTTGGTGGCCGTAGATGTATCCAAGAGTATGCTGGCAGAAGATATAAAGCCAAATCGTCTGGAGCGCACAAAACTTGCCTTGGCAGATTTTGTCAAACACCTTAAAGGCGACCGTATCGGACTAATTGCATTTTCGGGGAGCGCTTTTCTGCAGTGTCCGTTGACAGTAGATTATAACGGATT
>CAZNWL010000204.1:0-2085 GCA_964577045.1 uncultured Planctomycetia bacterium
ATTCTAGCTAGAATCCTGCCCGAGAGCAAAGTAGTTATTTTTCTCTATGGCCGGCTTATTCCGGTTTTAATGTGGTATATAGTAGTGATTACTTTACTTTCTGGAGTTTATTATTTTTGGGTGAACCGCCGGGCTATCAGGACATTCTAGAAAATGAAGGATAAAATCGTTTTAACTTTAGCGACGTTTTTCGGGGTGGGTTATACGCCGTTTTGTCCGGGGACGGCCGCTTGTTTGGCCGCGGCATTAATTTTTGTCCTGATTAAAAATGCAGTTTATTTTGCCTTTTTTACTCTGGCTTCGCTTCTCGTTTCTTTTCTAGTTTGCGGCCGGGCAGAAAAAATATTCGGCAAAAAAGACCATAAATCCATAGTGATAGATGATTTCTCTGGGATGCTGATTACTTACTTGTTCATTCCTTATGACGTGCGTTACTTTATATCGGGATTTTTTCTTTTCCGGATGCTGGATATGTTGAAAATTCCTCCGGCTAATATCTTGGAGCGTTATCCCGGAGTAAAAGGAGTGCTAGGCGATGATTTAGTGGCCGGAGTTTATGCTAATCTTATGCTTCACTCGGCAAGGCTGATACTCGTAATTTTTTCGTAGAGCGGCCCAGTGGGTTTGAGGATGCTTTCATAGAGGATAATTTCTTTTACCGCAAAATCTCCTTCCAGCTTAATCTTTTCTAGATTCTTAAGAAGAGTTTCCAAATTCTTGCGGCTTTTTATTCTGGCCAGAGTCAGGTGGGATTGAAAACGGCCCTGCCTGCCGGCAGGCAAGCTTTCAACAGGAAAGCCGATTTTTTCTAATTTTATTTCCAGCTGCTGTACCATCGCTTTTAATAAATCTTGATTGTTGGTGCCGACAAAAAATACTCGCGGCCTGCGGGGGTCGGGAAAGAATCCGAAACTTTCAAACCTTAATTTAAAAGATTTTTGGCCGTAAACTATTTCCTCAATTACTTTTATGATTTCTGGAAGTTGTTGCTCGTCAATATAGCCTAAGAATTTTAAAGTCAGATGTAGATTCTCTGGTTTCACCCATTTAAACTCTAAATCGCTTTTTTTTAAATTTTCCTGGATTTGGGAAAACTTATCTTTTAAGTCTTGCGGAATATCAATGGCAATGAAGGCTCGCATAAATTAGTTGGATTAATAGGCGGCTGGATTTTTTGCGTAGCTGGTCACGGCTCCCCTTAAGGACTATTTTTTTTACCAAAGATTTATTTTTAGAGCTTACCGCTACAAAGAAGGTTCCTAATTTATTTTTTCTCGGAGCCGCCGGCCCGGCAAAGCCCACCAGCGCCCCCCCGATATCGGCATTGAATTTTTTTCTAACTTTCTTAGCTAAGGCAAGAGCAATAGTTTTAGAGACGCCCTGGTTTTTCTTGAGAAGTTTTATCTTAAGCCCGAGGAGTTTATTTTTTGCTTCCAAAGAATAAACTATAAGGCTTCCTTTAAATATTTTTGAGGCGCCGGGAGTTTGGGTTAAAAGATAAGAAGCATAGCCGCCGGAAGCGGATTCGGCTAAGGCTAAGGAGAGCCTATCCTTGATTAATCTTTTAATAAGTTTTTTTGCCAGCGGCATCGTAGTTATTCTATCAAAAATAAGGCTTTTTTAAAAGTCTTCTTCTATGGTTAATTCTTGGTAAATGGCCTGGGGCAGTTCTTCAAGAAATATCGAGGGCCGGGTAAGGATAGCCCCGTTTTTAAAAGTATATTTTGTCTGGGGGTAAGTCAAGTGGAGAATGGATTTAGTGCGGGTTACTGCCACGTAAAACAGGCGGCGTTCTTCCTGAAGAGCCCGGTCATTGCCAATGGATTTGGGATGAGGAAACTCGTATTCTGATAAGCCGATGACAAAAACCGCTTCCCACTCCAGGCCTTTAGCCTGGTGAATTGTCGAGAGGACTAAAGTTTCCTGCTGTTCGTAGCCGGCAGCGCGGGTTTCGCCTTTAAACTCCTCAAATGAGCCCAAATCCAAAAGGAAGCTTTTGGCGGAACTGTAAAGGCTGGCCATTTTAGCCAATTCTTCCAAATCCATCAGCCGTTCATCAGGGCTTTCGTAAGAAAGATAACAGCA
>CAZNWL010000205.1:0-2080 GCA_964577045.1 uncultured Planctomycetia bacterium
GCTTAAAAGAGGTGTTTACAAAAGGCCGCAGTTTTAAGATGGCTATGGGACAAAAAACAGCAATCATTTGTTTTTCTCTTTTTTGTTTTATTTCATTATTTTTTACGTTTCTTGAAAGATCAGGCGGTTTTACGGAAATCAACATGTTTCTTAATGTCAGCCTTATTTTTTTAATTCCGTATTTATATCGCGATAAGATATTCAACCTGGGAAGGATGATCCTATTTTTTGCTATACCAATCTGTCTTGTCTCCATATATGGTATTACCCACGTGGCGCTTACCAAAGATATCTCCCTTATAGCCTATACGGATGAGATATTCCCCAATTTTATGATGATGGTTTTTCCTTTTGTCTGCCTCGGATTTCTATATTTTTCTAAAAGGTCTTATCGGTATTTCATGGTTATTACTCTGATTGTGCTTTCATTGGCTTTCTTCTTTACTTTATCGAGAGGGGCATTCTTCGGTTTACTGTTTTCCTTACCCTTTTTTCTTTTCTCTCTCTGGCTTTCATCATCAAGATCAAAACAGATGCTTATGAGATTGGCGGTGCTGATGTGTATTCTATGCGGAAGTTTCGTTGTGGCTCAAAAGTACTACGCGCCGGCTCATGGAGAATACGGCGGAATCATTCATTCGGTTACATATTTTAAACCATTGGAAGAGCGTAATATTATTACCGGCGACCCTTCGACGAACAGGATAAATACGGATTATTTGAAAATTCTCTACGCTACTCTGGACCAGAGCCGCACCCTGGCTTGGAAATATGCCTGGAAATTAATTAAAATAAACCCCTTTAAGGGCCACGGATTAAATTTTTATACGTATCTCGGCTGGCACAATACGTTCATCACCGCTTTGATGGCTTCCGGATTGGTCGGTTTTGTTTTTTTTATGGCCGGATTATTTTCCCTCTTCATTCATTTGCTGAAAAGAATAAAATCTTCCGCTGACTGGAGAGTTAAAGGGTATTATCTTGCGATTTCTTCTTCCTTGGCTTCCTGGGGCATACACAGTTTGGTGCAGAATCTGATGAATGACTATATCCTTTGGTTCATCATCGCTATAGCCTTTGTAAACATAGATTCTCTTGAGACCGCTTGGCCGGATAGTGTAGGAGCCGGATGATCACCATAATTCTTCCTACTTATAACGAAGCGGAAAACATTTGCGAGCTGATCCGTTCCCTGCTTTATAGCATAAAGCATCCGGTTGACATCTTAGTTGTAGATGATGATTCCAGCGACTTGACCTGGAAGTTAGTGGAGGATATGAATAATCCTCGGGTAAGGGTTATCCGCAGGATAAATGAGAGGGGTTTAGCCTCTGCAATCGGGCGCGGCCTGAAAGAATCAGAAGGGGATATCGTGGGGTGGATGGACGCGGATATGTGCATGCCTGCTGAAGTCGTAGCGCAAATGGCAGATTGGGTAGGGGCCTATGACATCGCGATCGGCTCCCGTTACGTAAAAGGAGGAAGGGATTGCCGGGGAATCTTTCGGGTATTCACGAGCAGGCTGATAAATCTGTTTGCCGGTCTTTTGCTGGGTTCTGACATTAAAGACTACGATAGCGGATTCCTACTTATGAAAAAAGAGGTGCTGGAAAGGGTAACGTTTCCGGCAAGCGGCTACGGAGACTATTTTATCGAGTTTGTATATAAATGCAAGAAGGCAGGGTTCAAGATCAAAGAAGTGCCATATGTTTTCCGCGACAGACAAAAAGGCAGATCCAAGACAGCAGGTAGTTTTTTCGGTTTCATAAGATTGGGGCTCGGATATATCCGCAGGATAGTCTTGCTCAGGTTCTCTTCATAGGAAAGGAAGGCTTTTTATGGCAGAATTTATTAAATCAAAAAGAGGAAAGCTTATAGCTATAGTTTTACCCAGAAGGCTCGATACTAAGGGCGTGACGTTTTTTACTCCGCCGGATTTCTCTCAACAGGTAGGGCTCTTGAAGCATCAAAAGGGTTCTTTGATCAAGCCGCATGTGCACCGGCTTATCCAGAGGAAGGTCGCCGTGACCCAGGAGGTGCTGCATGTCAAGAAAGGCAGGATCGCGGTTTCTCTTTACGA
>CAZNWL010000206.1:0-2072 GCA_964577045.1 uncultured Planctomycetia bacterium
CCTGCACTATCTCCATATGCAAAAGCCCCAAGAAACCGCAGCGGAACCCGTGGCCTAAGGTGCCTAAATTATCCGGCTCATAAATAAACGAAGGGTCAGAAAGCTTTAACTTCTCCATTGCCTGGCGAAGCTGCGGATAATCCCCGGGGGAAGAAGGAAAGAACCCGGAAAAAACCATCGGCGGAATCTTCTTATATCCGGGAAAAGGCTTATCTGCCGGAGTTAAAGCACTGGTGATAGTATCGCCGATATCAATTTCCTGGGGATTCTTTATATTGCAGCAAATATAACCTACTTCGCCGCAGCTAAGAGCGTCTCTTTTTTCCGCTTCCGGTAAAAATACCCCTACTTCCTCTACTTTATAATTACGGTTTTGATGCATCAACACAATCGTATCGCCACGTTTAACTTCTCCGTCAAAAATTCTTAAAAAAAGAATGACTCCCCTATAAGGGTCATAAGCCGAATCAAAAAGCAGGGCTTTCAAAGGTTTATCCGGGCTGCCAGAAGGAGATGGTATTTCCTGGATAACTTTGGCCAAAAGTTTATCTAAGCCATTTCCGTCCTTAGCCGATACTAGAGTGACTTCTTCGGGCTTAAAGCCAAAAATATCAAAAAGCTGGGCAATACAGCGCTTGGTGTCGGCGCTGGGTAAATCTATTTTATTCAGCGCGGGAATAATTTTTAAATCGCTCTCTAAAGCTAAATGAAAGTTAGCCACGGTCTGCGCTTCAACTCCTTGAGAAGCATCGACCAGAAGGATTGCCCCTTCCGAAGCTTTTAGAGATTTAGCCACCTCATAAGTAAAATCAACATGCCCCGGCGTATCCACCAGGTTTAAAATATACTGCTGACCAGAAAAAGGGACATTCAGCCTGACTGCTTTTGCTTTAATAGTAATGCCGCGTTCCCGCTCAAGGTCCATACTGTCAAGCATCTGTTCGCGGGGTTGGCCTCGCTTAAAAGCACCGGCTAAATCAAGAAACCGGTCAGCCAAGGTTGACTTGCCATGATCGATATGGGCAATTATGCAAAAATTTCTGATATACTCTCGGTTGTCCACTTAAAACTCTAAAACTTCTTGCTTTTAGGAACAATATATCCGGAAATCTTCTCCACCGACTGCTCAATGGTCAAATTAGTGGTATCTATGAAAACAGCATCCGGAGATTTTTTCAAAGCTCCCGTTGCCCGATTTTTATCCGAATAGTCCCTTCTTTCTAAATCCTGCTTTACTTCCTCGAAAGCTATGTTTATGCCTTTTTCCTTTAACTCTTTAGCCCGGCGTTCGACCCGGACTTTCGGGTCGGCATCCAGATAAAACTTGAATTTGGTGTCGGGGAAAACCACAGTAGTTATATCCCTGCCCTCTACAACCGCATCCCTTCCTTCGGTGAGCCCGCGTTGTAGCGCTACGATTACTTTACGCACCTGGGGATAAGACACAATCTTCGAGATGGCCTTGTCTATGCGCGGGTCTCTGATTTTTTCGCTGACATCTTTTCCGTTGAGATAAACCCTGCTGCCTTCTATGGCTAAATCGAGGCTCTGGGCCAGACACCCCAAGCTTTTAGGGTCATCGGCGTCAACCTTTTTTTCCAAAGCCGCGTAAGTCAAAGCGCGGTAAGTCGCTCCGGTATCCAGATAAAATATGCCTAATTTTTTAGCCAAAAGTCGCGCGACCGTGGTCTTACCTGAACCGGCTGGACCGTCAATGGCAATAATCATCCTATCTGCTTCTCTCGGTAGTTTGCTTTATCGATTAACTTAACAACGGAATTCTTATCAAAATGCTTTAGGCTTTTCTCGAATTGTTTTAAAACTTTAAGGTATCTTTCTAAATCCTTGAGGATGTTCTTACGGTTAGAAAGAAAAATATCCGCCCAGACCGCAGCCGGCGAATTAGCTATCCGGGTCAATTCTTTAAAACTGGGGGTAGCAAAACTCAAATAGCCATCGGGAACAAAATCAGCCAGCGAAAAAGCCAAAAGATGCGGCAGATGAGACAGCGAAGAAAGAATCCGGTCGTGACGGCGCGCGTCAATGAAAATAACCCTGCACCCTAAACTTTC
>CAZNWL010000207.1:0-2066 GCA_964577045.1 uncultured Planctomycetia bacterium
CTTTTTAAGTATTCCCTTTATCTTTGCTTACCGGATGTATGGGATGATTTATCCGATAATGGGGGTGCATTGGTGGCTGGTGCCGGCAATTTTGATTGTTTTTTTCTCAAGCCTTGCGCCTTTGGCCTACGGCCAGTTGAAAATCCGGATGGAGGAACGGCTTTTGGCAGAACAGAAACGCTACCAAAAGCTCCTGCTTCAGGCAGCCAGCGGCATGGCTACCGAGCATAACCTGAATAGGTTAGCCAAGCTCATCGTTTACATTGTGAGACGGGCAGTGCGGATTGATTTTGCCGTTATTTTCATCGAAGATAAGACTAGTAGAGTTTACCGGATGAAGACTTTTCGAGACCACCAGCAGATTTGTCCTTATGAGAACATTACTTTTCTTGCCGAACATCCTTTTATCCAATACCTGGCTAAATACAAAGAGCCGTGCCTGTATGACGAACTGCCTTTAGATATCCGCCAGACTTTGGGCACGCTTTCCGGCGCAAGCTTAATTGTTCCTTCCGCAGTTGAGGATAACCTTTTAGGCTTTGTTATTTTAGGCTCAAAGCTTAATAAGCAGCCTTACAGCGATGATGATATTAACGTGTTTAAGATTCTTTCCCATCAGGCGGCTTTAGCTATCGAGAACAGCTTATTTATGGAAGAGACCAAACAAGCGCAGGAAAGAATCTTTACCGCAGAAAAACTCGCCTCAATCGGTGGCATGGCTGATGGCGTAGCCCACCAGATAAAAAACCGCCTGAACCAGTTTTCCGTGGCCAGCGGAGAGCTGCGTTATGAAATCAGAGATTTTCTTAAAAAACATCCCGGCGTTACCAAAAATAACCGCGACCTTAAACGGACTTTGGATTACTTGGTTACTATCGCCGACTCTTTGATTACCAATGTCAAGCGCACTGACGGAATAGTTAAAAGTATCCTGAATTTCGCCCGCGTGGAAGAAACTGGGCAGTTTTTTGGAGAGTTCTCCTTAAAGGAAATCATTAACTATGCTATGGAACTAGCTAAGGTAAAACACGAAGTCAGCGATTTTCCTATAGAATTAGAGTTAGGAAATAATGATATTCTTTATGGGATAAAGCCGCAAATCGTAGAAGTCACCTATAATATCATTGATAATGCCTATGAGGCTATTTTAGAAAAAAGAGACTTACGGCTTAAAGGAGAGGAAAAAGCAGCATACCAGCCCAAGATGAAGATAAAACTCACTCAAGAAGAAAATTATTCCCTTATTACTATTTCAGATAACGGGGTAGGTATAAAAGAAGAAGATGAAAAGAAGATTTTTGCCCCCTTTTTTACCACTAAGTCTTCTTATAAATCCGGAACCGGCATCGGAGCTTATATCGTCAAAAGGATGATTGAAGAAAATCATAAGGGGAAAATCTGGTTTGAATCCGAATATATGCAGGGAACAACCTTTTATATCAAGCTGCCAAAAAAGGGTAAGAAGATATGAAAAAAGATGCTTACAAACCAGATATGACGATAAATGTGGATAAGCAACTAATTGAGGGAAAGGTGTGGCAGGTAATCACTGTAGAGTATGATGGCGCAGCTTGGGTTTGGGATGATATGCCCGTCCATGTGAGAGAATCTTACCTCAAGGCTAGATATTTTGTCGAAAAATTTGGAGGAAAATTTTCTTATACGGTTATTCCTAATCAAGGCGCAAAAGCAGCCTTGATGATACCCTATAAATTTGCTTTCAGTGCAGAAGAGATTAAGAAACTAATTACTTGCTGGACCAAAAATAGATCTTCGCAATAGCAGGTCAAACCATAAAAAACCTTTGATTAAAACTAGTTTTTCCTCCCCCCCCTTGACTTTTTTGTCTTCAATATGTTACACTGAAGGCGTTTACCATAAATAGTAATATAATAGGTAAGCCGCGATTATGCCTGAAAAGAGGAAAAAGCTTCTTTTTACTCTTATTTTATCCTCTTTAGTTCTATGGTGTTTAATCTCGCAAGCCTTTCCCGAATCCTTTAACCTAAACCTCAAATCCGGCTCTAACCTCATCTCTTTACCCCTTACTCCTAACGATAGCGATA
>CAZNWL010000208.1:0-2064 GCA_964577045.1 uncultured Planctomycetia bacterium
GCAAATTATTGAGGAAATACTACAAAAATCATGAAAAAATATGAAATTTTGGAACATCCGGCAGAATTGCGGTTGAGAATTTTTGGGAAAAGCATTGAGGAATTATTTATAAACGCCGCTTTTGCGTTAGCGGAAACTCTAAAACACGATGCAGAAGAAATATTTAAAAGTAGTCTAAAAGCTAAAAGCTATAAGCTAAAAGCTAAATCCTTAGATATTAATTCTCTCCTCGTGGATTTTTTGAGTGAAATTTTGGCAAAGTCGCAGATTAATAAAGCTGTGTATCTCGTTTCAGATTTAAAACTAAACCCTAAACCCTATACCCTAAACGCTATATGCGTTGGTTATTCTGTTGACCATTTTGACGAAGATATTAAAGCCGTTACTTATCAGGATTTGAATATTCAAAAAATTGACGATGTTTGGCAAACGATTTTAGTATTTGATATTTAAACAACTTTGTGCTACCCATAAAGGCAGCAAATTGAATCCATCCATAGACATAGAAAGGAGAAAATGGGATGTTTGAGAACATTGATTTGACCTCATACCTAAGGTCATTAGGTATTTTACTTGTAATCGTTGCCGTCGTAATGATTGGCGGGGTGATCTATTTATTTTTTGCTGGTCTTATCGGTAAGACCAAAAAGAAAGTAAAAGATTTTATTATTCGGAAGGAGGGTGATTAAAGTGGAGAAAGACGTTAGTTTGTTGAAAGCGTATAAGGTTTTGGAGCTCGGGCGCAGGTGCCCAAACTGTGGCAGTAAGCAGTTTTCCATTTCTTTTTCTCCTCCCGAGAGGAGGCCGCCTCATTGGGGGCCCGACATCCTGGGGACAGGAGATTGTGGGGGTTGCCAGCAGGAGTTCCTGGTGGCTCTGGCGCCCGAACTGAAAGAGCCAATACTGGCTCTCCTAAGGTTTCACGGCATCCTCTATCTGGAAAGGGAGGAAGTCGTTAAGGCGCTTAATGCGCTTTTCCCCCAAAATTAATAACGGAAACGGTCTAATACCGACAGTGCTTCGCGGCAGTGCTTCGCGGTACTGCCTTTTTTGTTATAATAATATTAAATGATTACTAAAAAAGACCTAGCAAAACTCAATAATTATCTCTGGGAAATTCCTAAAACTTTCCGCTCGGATATGCGGGTAGCCGCCCGGATTTACGCTGATGAAAAATTATTAGACGATGCCTTTCGCGATAAATCAATTGACCAGTTAATTAACCTTTGTGCTTTGCCGGGCATTCAAAAATACGGCTTGGCCATGCCGGATATTCACGAGGGTTATGCCTCGCCCATCGGCGGTGTAGCGGCTATTAGCACAGCTGACGGCATTATCTCTCCCGGAATGCAGGGCTACGACATTAATTGCGGAATGAAACTTTTACGTTCCGATTACTCAGAGAAAGAATTGAGACCTCATTTAGATAAATTAGCCACGGAAATTCAAAAAGAAGTGCCTTCGGGTCTTGGCCGCGGCAGGCAAATAAAAATAGACATTGCTACTTTGGATAAAATTTTAGAAGGCGGTGCCAAGAGAATAGTGGAGCAAGGTTATGGCAAAGAGGAGGATATCGAAAACTGCGAAGCTAATGGAAAATTAGAATTGGCTGATGCTTCAACGGTTTCTTCAACTGCTAAAAATCGCGGTCGCGACCAGGTTGGTACGTTGGGTAGCGGCAACCACTTCCTGGAAGTTCAAAAAGTAGCGGAAATTTTTGATGAGGAAGTGGCTAAAGCTTTTGGCTTATTTAAAGACCAAATTGTCATTATGATTCACTGCGGCTCACGCGGTTTGGGTCATCAGGTAGCCACTGATTATATCCGCGAATTTATGGGCTTAATGGAGAAATATAAAATCAAAATACCAGACCGGGAATTTGCTTGCGTGCCATTTAATTCACCAGAAGGAAAAAGAGGCCTGGCAGCTAGTGCTTGTGCGGCTAATTATGCCTGGGCCAATCGCCAGATGATTGCCCATTATGTCAGAAAAGCCTGGCAAAATATTTTAGGCGAAAACAGTCGGCCGTTAACCGCGGTTTATGACGTGGCGCACAATATTATT
>CAZNWL010000209.1:0-2061 GCA_964577045.1 uncultured Planctomycetia bacterium
CTCGTAACTCTCCAAAACTTTCGGGCTGAAATTTTCTCCGGATAAAGGATGAAACCCTAAAGTAGTATAAACCCGGCTGTTATTTATGGACAGCTGGCTAGAAATTAAAGAAGTTTCTAAATCTACGCTTGAATCGATAAAACAATAATCGTGGCTATGAGTTAAGATGTCTTTCCGGGAAGCTTCGGATAAGTGGCTTAAATGACAATGCGCATCAATCAGCATGTTGCTCAAGGTCTATTCGGGGGAAAAGCGGAGCTTCTTTTTTGACAGTAAAATCGCCTTTAAGCCAAACCTTAACTTCTTTAGGCTTAAATTCACGGCCAAGCTGGCGGAAAATTGCCTGGGAAGTTTGGGGCATCACCGGAAAAACCAATACCGCGACTATGCGGATACCTTCTAAAAGCGACCAGATAAACTGTTCCAATTCATCCAGGCGTTTCTCTTTAAAAAGCACCCAGGGCTTTTTATCCTCGACATACTTATTCATTGCGCCGATAAAACTCCAGAGCTTTTCTAGGCCTGAGGAAAATTGGCAACTGTCCATGTCTTCCTGATAACTTTTTAAAAGCTGGTTATCCTTTAAAAAAGGCTCAAACTCCGGCGGGAAAGAGCCTCCTTTAGAGCAGACTTTTCCCTGAAAATATTTTTCGCTCATATTGAGCACGCGGTATAAAAGGTTTCCTAAATCATTGGCCAGGTCGCTATTAATCCGGTTAATCAGAGGCTTTAAGAAAAAATTTCCGTCAACTCCGATAGGGATTTCCCGAAGCAAAAAATAACGCAGGGCATCTACTCCGAATTTTTCCACTACTTCCAGCGGGTTTACGATATTGCCCCGGGATTTAGACATTTTTTCGCCTTCGAACTTCCACCAGCCATGCGCAAAAACCAGGCGCGGCGGCTCTAACCCTAAGGCTTTCAGCATAATCGGCCAGAAAACAGCGTGATAGCGCAAAATATCTTTGGCCATAAAGTGGATGTCTGCCGGCCAAAACTTTTTAAATTTCTTTTCATCGCTGGAAAATCCTATACCGCTGATATAATTTAGCAAAGCGTCAAACCAGACATAAACCACGTATTTTTCGTCTAAAGGAAAATCTATCCCCCAGGAAACCCGGCTCTTTGGCCGGGAAATGCAAAGGTCTTCCAGCTTATTGTTTTCCAAAAAACCCATTACCTCGTTGAACCTGGTTTTGGGCAGAATACAATCCGGATTAGCCTTTAAATAATCTCTTAGCCAGTTTTCATACTGGGAAAGTTTAAAAAAATAATTTTCCTCGTTGATTTTTGAAACTTCCCTGCCGCAGTCCGGGCAGATTTTTTTACCCCCCAGCTGGATTTCCGTCCAGAAAGATTCGCAAGGAATACAATGATAGGCTTGGTAATTAGCTTTATAGATATCGCCTTTTTTGGCTAAAGTGGTAATAACTTTCTTTACTGCCGTTTCATGATAGGAGTCGGTCGTGCGCAAAAATAAGTCATAGCTGACATCGAGCTTCCGCCATAAGCTTTTGAAATTCTCTACGGTTTCGTCAACAAAGGGCTTAACTTCTTTCCCGGAATTTTCAGCGGCTTTTTTTATCTTCTCGCCGTGCTCGTCGGTTCCGGTCAAGAAAAATACTTCTTCGCCTTTCAAGCGGCGCCAGCGGGCCATACAGTCGGCAATCACAGTAGTATAAGCGTGGCCGATATGCGGGGAGGCGTTAACGTAGTAAAGCGGGGTGGTGAGATAAAACTTACTCATTTTCCTCAAAGGTAATCTTCTCGACTCTGCCGTCTTCGAACTCAACGTAGGCCAGCCGTTTTAAAACATTAACCGAAAGGACTTTGCCTTTGCCTTGAGCGGTATCAATGGTCTGGCCCTCTTTAGGCAGGCCTTTGGAGAGTTCTTTGTAATTTTTGTATTCATAAAACAGGCAGCACATCAGCCTTCCGCAGATACCGGAAATTTTTCCGCTGCTTAAAGGCAGTTTCTGGATTTTCGCCATCTTCATACTTACCGGCTCAAAACTTTTTAAAAAGCGGATACAGCAAAGCGAATGCCCGCAAGGGCCAACC
>CAZNWL010000210.1:0-2055 GCA_964577045.1 uncultured Planctomycetia bacterium
GGCCACACCATTGTTTTAATAACCCATGAGAGATACGTGGCCGAACATGCCAACCGGGTTGTTGAAATAAAGGACGGTATGGTTATTTCGGATAAAATTTCAAACCACAATGGGTTAAAAATTAAATAATTATGCTATTTTCCGATTTAATCCAAGAAACCTATTTTGCCTTATCCGCTAATAAGCCCAGGTCAGCCTTGACGATTTTAGGCATTGTCATCGGCATCGGTTCAGTCATTGCCATGATTTCCATCGGCCAGGGTGCGGCCAAAAATATTAAAAGCAATATTGAATCTTTGGGCTCTAATTTATTAGTGGTTATGCCCGGCTCGCAAAGGAATGTCGGTTCGGTGGTCAGGGGCGGTATGGGGTCAGCCAGCACCCTAACTCTTTCTGATGCCGAAGCCATAAAAGAGCAGGTGAAAGACGCCGAAGTGGTAGCGCCAGTAGTCTCTTCTAGGAAACAGGTTAAAACCACGAAAGGGACAAACACCAATACCAGCATTTACGGCGTTAATTCCGCCTATAACCAGATAAAAAATATTGCCATGGAAACTGGCAGTTTTATAAATGATACCCAGGTAAGTAAGGTTTCAAAAGTAGCAGTACTTGGTCCAGCGGCCAGAGATGATTTATTTGGGGAAGGCAGTAATCCGGTCGGGCAGAAAGTCCGGATTGAAAATTTAGAGTTTACCATCGTTGGCGTAGCGGCCAGCAAGGGTGGCACGGGTATGGGGAGTTCTGATGATTTAATTTATATACCTCTTTCTACGGCTCAACGTTATTTGACCGGCAGTGATTCGGTAAGCAATATCAATGTGCAAGTGTCGGAAAAAGACTTAATGACCATGAGCCAAGAGCAAATTAGTAGTTTGCTTATGGTGAGACATAAGATAACTGACGAAACGAAGGTGGATTTTAGTATTATGAACCAAGCGGATATTTTGAACACGATGTCTACCGTGACTGATACCTTAACCTTGCTTTTAGGCGCGATTGCCGGAATTTCTTTATTGGTCGGCGGCATCGGCATTATGAATATGATGCTGACGACGGTGACCGAGCGCACGAGGGAAATCGGTTTGCGCAAATCATTGGGTGCGAAAAATAGCGATATCAGCACCCAGTTTTTAGCTGAATCCGTTACCCTGACTTTTATCGGCGGCGTTATTGGAATTATGTTGGGCTGGCTAGCGGCTTATCTCATTACTAAATTTAGTGGCACAAACACAGCCGTTACCTTGGATTCTATTGCTTTGGCCGTAAGCGTTTCCGCGGCCATTGGTATAATTTTTGGTTATTACCCGGCTCGCCGAGCCGCTAAGTTGAACCCAATAGACGCTTTAAGATATGAATAAACAAAACTTTCTGTCATTCTGGAGCGTAGCGAAGCGGAGCGATAGAATCTCGTTTTTATTTGTATAAACGGGATCCTATCGGTCGCTCGTTCCTCGCTCCCTCCAGGATGACACTTTAAAAAACAGGTAAGAAAAATTATGAATTATGATGTGAAAAACATAAAACTGGCTCTGAATGGTAAAAAGAGGATTGAGTGGGCGGAAAAAGACATGCCGGTTTTAAGTAGAATCCGCGAAGAATTTTTAAGGAGTAAACCTTTCGTTGGCAAAAAGATGGCGGCTTGCCTGCATATTACGGCCGAGACCGCTAATTTAGCGAGAACTTTAAAAGCTGGCGGAGCTAATATTGTTTTATGTGCTTCCAATCCTTTGTCCACGCAGGATGAGGTGGCCGCTTCTTTAGTAAAAGATTACCAGATTCCCGTTTTTGCTATAAAAGGCGAGGACCGCCAGACTTATTATAAGCATTTGCGGGCAGCTTTAGCCCATAAGCCGGTTATTACCATGGATGATGGGGCGGATTTGATTTCCTTGCTTCATAGCAAATATAAAAATTGGGCGAAAAATATTTTAGGCAGTATGGAGGAAACCACGACCGGGGTGATAAGGTTAAAATCTTTGGAAGCAAGTGGTAGATTAAAAGTGCCAATTATTGCCGTGAATGATGCTAAAACCAAAAATTTATTTGATAACCGTT
>CAZNWL010000211.1:0-2026 GCA_964577045.1 uncultured Planctomycetia bacterium
GGCGAGAGCGCCGGCACAGGCCGCATCCACCATCGCTTCCATAGTTTCAGGCGTCATGTAGGAGAACGCTTCGGCCGAGATAATGATTGAATAATCAACTCCGTGCCGGAGCTGGTGCACGATGCCGTAATTCAGGATGCCGCAGAAAATATCGCCGTGAAAAACTTCGGAGACAAAAAGATTTTTTTCTCCGGAAAATTTCTGACGCAGGGCATTCGCGGTTTGGCCACAATCGCTTTCAGTGTAGTTCTTGTCACACCAGACAAGAACGTCAATTCGCTTGATGAGCGTCTGACCGTTGACCGTGGCTTTCCGGGCGGCGGCAACCGCTTTCTCGATCATTTCCACCCGGGCCGGGATCTGTTCCTCTTTTGTGGCGTAAACCCGGAGAATCAGCCCGACTTTTTTTCGAGATAAGAAACTGCTTCTTGCCATCTATTCCTCCGCTTGGTAGGCTTACTGGCGGGTTAAACCGGCCAGTAAGGATTGTGGATTCAAAAAACCAGATTAAATTTCTACAGGAATACAGGGGACTTTTTCTTTTTCCTACCTCCTTTTTTTCCTACCTCCTTTTATGAATGGTTCTTATTTAATTTAGAAGGTGCGATTTTTAACGCGAATTTACCTTTGAAGTGCACCACTCAAGTATAATATAATTGGCAAGAAACCAATTAACAAAATACTATGAGTTATCAACACTTCAAACAGTCGGATCGAGATGAAATCTCCATCCTACTGAAGAAAGGTTATTCCCAGCGAGAGATAGCGGGGGCTATTAGGAAGGACCACTCTTCAGTAAGCAGAGAAGTTAAGAATAACTGCGTCAGGGGTGTTTATTGTCCGCGCCGGGCGCAAGCTAAGGCGCGGCGTAAGAGAAAGGGTTCTAAATATCAAGGAATGAAAATCACCAATAATCCGGATTTGGAAATTAAGGTGGCGATTGGCCTCATGGCTGGCTGGTCGCCAGAAGAAGCCGCTGGCCGGATTGCCTATTTAAACCACGGCCAGGCCGTCATCTCGGCTAAAAGCATTTACAAATTCTGCTATTCTGCCCGAGGGCAGTATTTATGCCAATACCTGCCGCATCGACGTTATCATCCTCAAAGAAGACGGGGTTCTAAAACAGCTAAAACCCTTATTTTAAACCGCGTTTCCATTGATTTACGACCAGCCATAGTCGCCAGCCAAAAACGTTTCGGCGATTTTGAAGGCGATACCTTAGGCCGGCCAAAACAGGAGAAAGAAACTTTAGTTGGAGCCGTGGAACGGAAATCGCTTTACCTCCTTGGCTGCAAAGTGCCCAGACTCAAATATTCTATGGACGGACTCAAACAGAGCTTAAGTCCGCATCAAAAAATAGTAAAATCAATGACTTTGGATAATGGCGTGGAGAATGCCAGACACAAAGAGCTAAATATCAAAACCTATTTCTGTCATCCCTACTCTGCCTGGGAAAAACCAATTATTGAAAATACTTTTGGGCGCCTGCGGCGCTTTATTCCCAAGCGAGCTTCGCTTACTAACTACTCCCAGGAGCAGATTTCTGCTATTATTGAGATGATGAACAACACGCCAAGGAAGAAACTGGGCTACCGAACGCCAAAAGAGGTTTTTAATGAGCTTTATGCCTTAGCTACTAATTCACCGGGTGTTGCACTTGAGGGTAAAATGTAGGGGAAATTCTACGTTATTATTATACCATAAAACAATAAAGACACAAAATACTTTGCCTAATGCCTAACACCTATCACCTAACACCTAATAACCCCTCCGCCTAAAACCTCATTTTTCCTATAGAAAACCACACTTTGCCCAGCCGTAATTGCTCTCTGCGGCTTTTCAAACTCAACCAGATACTTACTTTTAACTTTTAACTTTATAACTTTACACTTCGTCGGTTTATGTCTATACCTAATCACGGCTTCGCAAGCTAAAGGCAGTTTAGGTTCCACCCCCCCTATCCAATTAACATTTTCCGCTATTAATTTATCATTATACAAAGCCGGGTCATTACCATCTTTTACCA
>CAZNWL010000212.1:0-2005 GCA_964577045.1 uncultured Planctomycetia bacterium
GTGAAAGGGGTTTTAAGTACTGCGGGCAAGGTAACTGAAGACCCTTTGACTAATTCTTTAATTGTAGTAGATGTTCCGGCGCAATTTCTTCTAATCGATGAAGTGGTGAATAAGTTGGATATCCCGGTTCCCCGGGTGATGATTGAGGTGGAGATGCTCGATGTTTCTAAAACTCATCTGGATAAACTGGGTTTTAACTTTGCTAATGGCCTTTATGCCCGGGCTGCTGCCGGCGCCCGTTCCAGCGAAGTCCCTTTCAAAGCCAGCTTATTAAAAGGGACACAAACCAGCCAGACTACTGCTGGCGGGTTAACTCCACCGGTTTTAAGTATTTTGGATTTAACCAGTTTTACGTCGGTGATGCAATTTTTAGTAGAGGATACTTCCACTAAGTTTATTGCCCGTCCCAAAATTCTTACTGTTTCCAATGAAACCGCTGAAGTCAATCTGACCACTAATGAAGCCATAGGCGTTACCACTACCCGCGGCACTGAAGGCGGCGGTTCAATTACCCAGAATGTTGAACGCCAGAAAACCGGAACCAAGCTAAGGGTTACTCCGCAGGTTAATTCTAGCACTCAAGAAGTCACCTTAATGGTGGAAGTGTTCAATCGTGAATCTGCTGACAGTGGCATAAGCATTACCGGTTTAAGCGGCTCCAGCACATTAAAGAACGTTGAAGAAAGAGGCACCAAAAGTGTTTTACGCTTAAAAGACGGCGAAACCCTTTATATCGGAGGCTTAATCCGTAAGGAGGAGAAAGAAACCAAACGTAAAATCCCTCTTTTAGGCGATATCCCCTTTGTCGGCAAAGTTTTTAGTTATACTGAACGCCCGGGCGCTGACAACCAGGACAGGGAATTGCTTGTATTCTTAACGCCGCGCATCGTGGAGGACGATCTTCTTGCCAGCGCAAAGAAAATACAGGTACCGAGCCGGGAACAGGTTGACGCCGAGAAGAGAGATTCGGTAAAAATAGCTTTAGACACCTTTACCAGATAGTTAAAGACAGATGGCAGGAAGCGGGGGAAAACTTACAGAGAATTATGCTCTGAATTCTGGCATCTGTTTTTTATTTTAAAGATTCAGGACAATGGCACGTTATAAAAAATTAGGTGATATTTTAATTTCCGAAGGCATTATCGCCGAAAAACAGCTTAAAGAAGCTATTACATTACAGGAAAAAGAAGGCGGTAAGCTCGGCGAAGTATTAATCCGCCTTGGCTATGTTAACGAAGAACAAATCGTTATCGCTTTAAGTAAACAGCTTTCCATTCCTTATGTTTCTTTAGCTTCGGGAAAGTTAAAGCCGAACGCTGACCAGAACCTTGAGGACCTTATTCCACAGGATTTCGCCGTTAAAAATATCGTGCTTCCGCTTTCGCGCAGCCTTAACTCTCTTACGGTAGTAATGTTTGACCCCCTAGATTTAATTCTTCTGGATAATTTGAAAAAGATAACCGGTTGCGAGATTAACGTGGTAGTTTCAACCCGCAGCGATATCTTAAAGGCCCTGGAGGCTTTTTACGGCCGGGATAAGATTTTCCGCGATGCCATACAGGTTGCCGGAGAAGAGGAAAAGGGGGCAATAAAGGAGCTTTCCGAAGAGGCGGATTTGAGTTTGGATAAACTCATTGCCCAGGCCGAAGAAGCTCCGGTGGTTAAGCTGGTGGACCTTTTAATCCGCCAGGCCATCGAAGAAAATGCTTCGGATATCCATCTTGAGCCTCACTACGATAAATTGAGCCTGCGTTACCGTATTGACGGCGTTTTATTCGATATGCCTTCGCCTTCGGCTTCGCTTTATCTGCCGATAGTATCAAGAATAAAGATTCTCTCCAAGATGGATATTGCCGAAAAACGCCTACCCCAGGACGGCGGTTTTATGGTAAAAGTGGCTAAACGCCTAATTGATTTGCGGGTTTCCACTTTACCCACTATTTATGGCGAAAAGGTAGCATTGCGGATTCTAGACAAGAGCCGGGTTCCTCTGGATTTGGCCAAA
>CAZNWL010000213.1:0-1995 GCA_964577045.1 uncultured Planctomycetia bacterium
CTATATCCCCCCTCTGGCTAGAAACTTAGAGAATTTAAAACTACCCCCTGCTCTTAAAGAAAAAATTAATTTAAACTCTGGTTTATTGATTGTAGCCGGGCCTACCGATTCAGGAAAGACTTCGACGGCGATTGCTTTTATAGAGGATTTAAACCAACGGGAAAAAAAATATATTATCACTTTGGAAGACCCAATTGAGTATTTATTTATCAACAAGAAAAGCATTATTGAACAAAGGCAAATTGGCCGGGATGTGAAATCATATACGGCTGGTCTGAAGCACTGCTTAGACGAGGATGTGGATTTAGTTTATATTAGTGAGATAAAAAAAGAATTTGCCGCGGCTTTGCCCCTTATTTTGCAGCTGGCGGCTGGCAACTCTCTAGTAATTTTAGAAATGAATGCGGCTAATTCCATCAGAGTGATAGAAAAAATTTTAGACGCGGCCAGGGAAACTCTTTCTGCCGAAGCGGCTCGTTTTAGTTTAGCGGATGTTTTGGTGGGCATTACTGCCCAGAAGCTTATTCCCCGTCTGGGTGGAGGTCTGGTTTTAGCTAGCGAAATTTTAATTGTTAATTCCGCGGTTAAATCTTTAATCAGGGAAGGTAAAATTTATCAAATAGAAAGTATTATCCAGACTTCGCGAGAAGAAGGGATGATTAGTATGGAAAAAGCTATTGAGGAACTGGTAAGGAAGGGGGAAATTTCTTCGGAAGAAGCTAGAAAAATAAAACTAGATATTTAACTACAAATGCTATCCAGCCCCTCCCGAGGAGCTGGACAGGCGAATTAAGTATCCGAATTTATGGCGATTTTTAAATATAAAGCTCTAGATGCGGACAAGAAAGCGGTCGAAGGCCTGATCGAGGCGGTTAATGAAAAAATGGCCGCGGAAACTTTGCAAGAAAGAGGTCTTTCCATTATCTCTTTAAAGAAGCATTCGGAAGGGAAAAGAGAAATAAAAATTTTTTCCATTTTAAATCGAGTTAAAGGTAAAGACTTAGTAGTTTTTTCGCGCCAGTTTTCCGTGATGATTTCGGCTAATGTTGCTTTAGTGCAGGCTTTGCGGATTCTAATTGAACAGACGGAAAATATCACCTTAAAAATGATTGTCTCGGAAATGGCGGATGAGGTGGATAGTGGTTTGCGTCTTTCTGATGCTTTAGCTAAACGACCAAAAGTTTTTTCTGACTTTTATATTAATGTTATAAGATCGGGCGAAACTTCAGGAAAATTGGATGAAGTTTTAAACTATTTGGCTGATGAAATGGAAAAGGATTACGATATGATGAGTAAAATCAGGGGAGCGATGATTTATCCCACTTTTGTCCTTACTGGATTAGGGGTAGTCGGGGTGGTGATGATGATGTTTGTGGTGCCAAAATTGACCGGAATTTTAACCGAAACCGGAGCGACCTTGCCCTTAGCCACCAGAATTTTAATTGGTACTTCTAACTTTTTATCCGCTTACTGGTGGCTCCTTTTAATTGTTTTAATCGGTTTGGCGGTTGGCCTAAGATTTTATATTAAAGCGCCAAGGGGCAAAAGACAATTTGATTTCTTAAAGCTCCGGGTGCCGATTTTCGGCAAACTCTTCCAAAGAATTTATCTAGTTCATTTTACTCGCTCCATGAGTACTTTAATTATGGGCGGAGTAACGATTACTAAGAGCTTGAAAATAGCCTCGGAGGTAGTGGGTAACGAAGTCTATAAAGATTTAATAGAAAAGACCTCGCAAGCGGTGGAGGATGGCGATTCCATTTCTAGTGTTTTTGTGGATAGTAAGGAAATACCAAAAATGGTCTCTCAAATGATGACCATTGGTGAAAAAACCGGGAAACTTGATGTTATTCTTGCTCGCGTAACTGATTTTTATTCCCGAGAAATAAATAATATTGTGGCTAACCTTATGACTTTAATGGAGCCAATAATTATGGTGATTATGGGGATAGCGGTGGGCATTATGGTAGCGGCCATAATTTTACCGATGTATAA
>CAZNWL010000214.1:0-1991 GCA_964577045.1 uncultured Planctomycetia bacterium
TTCTGGAGCTACGTGAAACTTTATTGATGGCTATGGAAAAAGAAAATATCCTGTTATCGGTAGTTATAACCTGCTTTAACGAAAAAGATTTTATCCGAGAGGTAGTGGAAAGGGTAAATCAATCGCCGTTTAATAATAAAGAGATAATTTTGGTTGATGACGGTTCAACGGACGGGACAAAAGAGATTATTGAAAATGAGTTAAGCCATAAAGTGAGCAAGGCGATTTACCATGAAAAGAATCTCGGTAAGGGCGCGTCTTTGCGAGAAGGTTTTGCTCAGTCCCACGGCGATATCGTTATCATCCAGGATGCAGACTTAGAATATAACCCTGCCGAGTATCCCAAGATGATAAAACCTATTTTAGAAGGAAAGGCGGATGCGGTCTATGGTTCGCGCTTTATCGGTTCCGAAGAGCATCGGGTTTTATATTTTTGGCATATGGTAGGAAATAAACTCGTTACGCTTCTTTCCAATATCTTTACCAACTTAAACCTTACGGATATGGAAACCGGTTATAAGGCTTTCCGCAAATCCACCCTTAATAAAATAAAGCTTGAAGAGAGCCGTTTCGGATTCGAGGCTGAAATTACCGCAAAGCTGGCAGAGGTAAAATGCCGGATTTATGAAGTAGGGATTTCCTATAGTGGAAGGACTTACCAGCAGGGCAAAAAATTTAAGTGGCGGGATGGTCTGCAGACAATTTTTGTAATTATTAAATATGCCCTTTGCCGGCAATATTAGGAGGTAAGATGAAGAAGCTAAGATCCCTATTAATTTTTACAGCAGTTATTGCTTTATGCCAGTTTTTAGGCTTGGCTGAAGACGAGCCGCGTTGGCAAAATATCTGCAAAGGTTCGTCTAACTCCTATTGTGTTGCCGTAGGTAAAACCGCCTTGAATAACGATACGCATCCCATTCCTTTAAGAGGGTTTTTATTAGGTAAAATCATCGGTGTGGTTTGGAAAGAAACAGGCGAGATTGTCAGTAATGCTGGAGAAAGCGAGAAACGTGCCTCCAAAAACGACTATTACTATATTATCGACAATGAAATCAGCGAACCCTTTCTTAAGCCTTGCAGCGAAGTAGAAGTCAAGGAAGAAGAACCTTATCAGGGGTTTGCGAAGTAAGCTTAGAAAACCCCTTGCTTAAAATACCCGCGGCTGTTATAATTTTACCATTCTTAAAAGAGGAATTATATGTTAAAGCCCAAGGAACTTTTTTCTACGCTAAAAGAATTATTGCCTTACCTACGCGATAATTTTGGAGTGAAGCGTATCGCAGTTTTCGGTTCATTTGCCGAGGGAAACCCTAAGAAAGATAGCGATATTGATTTATTGATTGAATTTGACCAGTTACCAGGTTTAAAATTTATAGCTCTTTCTGACTATTTAGAAAAAAAATTAGGCAAAGAGGTAGATATTTTAACTCCCGGAGGGCTTCAGGGAATCAGGATTCCTAAAGTCGCTAAAATGATTAAGAAAAACTTACGCTATGTCTAAAAGAAACAACACCGATTATTTAACTGATATTCTTGAAGCATCAGAGCGGATACTTAATTATAGTCGAGGTATTAATCCGGGACAGGTCCCACTCAAATCACCCCAGTAAAATCAATCCTGATTCCGGCATTTTTTAAATTTTCGAAAATAGTCCTTTTTGAAAAACTCCTTGCCTAAAATACCCGCTACTGCTATAATTTTCTCATTATTACGTTAATAAATATACTATGAATTCCGAGACTAAAAACTGGCGCCTGATTGCAAGTTATCCAAAAGATATAGCGCAAGATTATTTTAATAAAACTTGTGAGGTAATAAAATGTATAAAGCAGGAACAGAGGTTAAAGAAATAATAGAAGAATATAAAAAATCTCTATTGGCAAGAGGCGTTCGCATAAGTCATGTGATACTTTATGGTTCGTATGCTAGAGGCCACCAAAAAAAAGATAGTGATATTGATTTAATTGTTGTATCAGAAGATTTTAAAAAA
>CAZNWL010000215.1:0-1946 GCA_964577045.1 uncultured Planctomycetia bacterium
TCTTTTAGAAATTATCGCCCGCCTTAAGAGGCGGCCTTTGCCTAAACAATGGGTTTGGCCGACAAACTCATCCAAATTTTTCGGCCGCATCCTCACTGCTAGAGGAAGATCTTGTTTATGCATTTGATTATTGGGCTTTTAACGCAAGGTTAAACCGCTTATCTGGCTTAAAGCACTGCGGGCTTCATTATGGAAAACATCGACTTCCTGCGCGGTAAGAGTTTTATCGGCTGACTGATAAAAAATCCTTAAAGTAAAAGCGGCAGTCCCTTGAGGAATGTTTTTCCCCTGGTAAATATCGACTATGCGTAAATCTGCCAAGTGCTTACACCTGGCTCTGATGGTTTTCTCAACCTCCTTAAACGGCACTGCCTTTTTTAAAGCAATGCTAATATCGCGCCAAACCACGGGATACTGGCTGATGGGCTTATATTTTTTCTCCCCGGAAAGTTTTATCAACTCTTCGAGGCTAAGCTGGGCAAAAAAAACTTCTTCTTCCAAATCAAACTGTTTTTTTATTCTCTGATTAAGCTTGCCTAAAAATCCTAATGCCCGCCCTTTAGAAATAACGCTTAAGCCCTCGTTAAAAAAAGGCCGGCTCTCTGTTTTGAAGTCAAAAGGTTCATCACTTACATAGCGAAGAATTTTCTCTACTGCCCCTTTGAGCAGGAAAAACTCCTCTTCTTTTCCGCTGACGCCCAAAGCCAAAACCCCGGACTCACGCAATTGCTTTTTATCGTTTGCATAGACGTGGGCGATTTCAAAAAACCTCAAGCCCGATTGGCTGCGGTTTAAGTTGTGGGCAATCGCTTTAATCATCCCGGATAAAAGGCTCTGCCGTAAAATATTCTCCTCTTTACGCAGGGGATTTACTATTTCAATGGGGTTATCCGGGCCCAGCCCGCTGCCTTCGATACTATAACTGGTAATCTCCTTAAATCCGAGATAGGCTAAATATTCGGCTAACTCATTATTAAAACAATAAATATCCTTGCCCGGGGCAGTTATCCCTATATTTTTTCGTAAGCAGGGAATTTGCGGCAATATTTTTTCGTAGCCGTAGATACGGCTGGCCTCTTCATAAACATCCACCTCCCCAACGATGTCGAACCGCTGTTTGGGAGGCAAAAGAAGATATTCGTTCTTTCCGGCAGTCTTGAAATTAAACCCCAAATTCGTAAGAATATTTTTAAATTTTGCTGCGGGGATTTTTGCCCCCAGATAATCGTCCAAGCCGGTTAAATTTACAGCAATGGTTTTTTTCGATATTTTAGGTTTTTGGCCAGAATAAGCCGCACCCTTAAAGGTCCCGCGGCAAGCTTCTTCTATCAATTGGCTGGCTTCCTGGGAAGCAAACTCTAAGTAATCCGGGCTTACCCGGCGCTCGAAACGATAGGAAGATTCGGTCTCTACGCAGGCTAAACGGCGGGAACGGCGCACAGTGCGGGGCGAAAAAATCGCCGCTTCTAAAAAAATATTTTTGGTCGAAGCCGATACTTCTGTATTTTTAGCGCCGATTACTCCAGCCAGGGCAATTATTTTTTTACTGTCGGCAATCACCAGGTTTTCTTTATCTAAAACCCTCGTCTTTCCATCTATACCGATAAAAGACTCTCCCTTTTTAGCGCGGCGCACGTATATGTCGCCCTCTAACTTATCTTCGTCAAAAGCATGCAGAGGATTACCCCACTTAAGCATAGCGTAGTTAGTGATATCCACTACATTGTTCACGGAGCTCAAACCGCAGTTGGCGATCAAAGTTTTTATTTTCTGGCCGGAAGGTTCTATCTTTACCCCTTTGATCGAACGCCCGATATAATAGGGGCAATCCCGCTTATCTTCAATACTAATTTTCCTTTCCGAAAGCAGGGGTTTAAGTTTGACCTGCGGAGTTCTGATTTTTAAATTTTTGCCCAGGACTGCAGCTATTTCCCGGGCTATCCCGG
>CAZNWL010000216.1:0-1942 GCA_964577045.1 uncultured Planctomycetia bacterium
ATCCTGCTGCTTCGGCTTTTTCTCTCAATCCTTTAACGGTATACCTGCGCTTAGTATGGACGGCAATATCATGTTTGCTTTTTAAGAAATCATAAGCCACTAAGTTAAGGAGCAATACACCGTCTTTAGCCAACACGCGGTGTAATTCCTTTAATGCGACTACATCATCTTCCACTCCGGCATGGTAGAGAACATCCAAAGAAGTGATAAGGTCAAAAGAACTGTTTTCAAATGGCAAATTACTGATTGGGGCTTGAATAACCCTATCTAAATTGCGTAACTTGCAAAATTTTAATGCTTCCTGCGACATATCCACGCCCCAGGGCGAATAATCTTTTAACTTAGCCAATAGGCCTCCTGTACCGCAGCCAGCATCTAATACTCTTGGCTTCTCCTTCACGGGCTTAAATTTATCAACAAAATAAATAGTTAACTCTCTTAAACCCACATACCACCAGTAGCTATCTTCTAAACTGTATAAAGTCTGGTATTCCTGTTTTTCCATCTTCTAATCTAAATCCGACAATACATCCTTTAAAGCCTGGCAAACCACATCCTGTTCTTTATCGGATAGAGTCGGATACATCGGTAAAGAGAAAATCTCCTTCGCTACAGCCTCGGCAATCGGAAAATCACCCTGCTTATAGTTTAAAAAACTATATCCCGGCATAATATGCACCGGCCAAGGATAGCTGATATTTACAAAAATATCTTTTTCTTTAAGAGCGGCGATAATTTTATCTCTTTGGGGGTGCTGGCAGACATAAATATAGTAAACTTGCTCATTAAAACCTGTTGCCTTGGGCAACTTAAGAGAAGTTCCTTTCAGTTTTTCATCATACTGCCTGGCTAAAAGGCGCCTGCGCGATATATAATTATCAAGATGGACTAATTTTCTTCTTAAAATTTCAGCCTGCAGCTCGTCAAGGCGGGAATTATAACCCTGCTCTAAAGAATAATACTCGTCTTTCATTCCGTAAAAACGCAGGCGTTTAAGTTTTTCATAAATTTTCTTATCATTAGTTAACACCATTCCTCCGTCGCCAAAGCCGCCTAAAATTTTAGTAGGATAAAATGAAAAAGCCGCCGCAGAAGACATTGAGCCGGCTTTTCTTCCTCTCTGAACCGCTCCATGCGCCTGGGCGCAGTCTTCAACAACTTTAAGGCTGTATTTTTTGGCTATCTTATTAACTGAATCCATATCTACGCATTGGCCATATAGATGCACAGGCAAAATACATTTTGTATTTTTGGTAACTGCCTTTTCTATTTTAGCCACATCCATTAAATAGCTCTCTGGCTCAATATCTACAAATACCGGCCGGGCGCCGCAAGAACAAATCGCTGAAATGGTAGGGACTGCCGTATTAGGAACAGTTATCACTTCATCGCCTTCTCCTATATTTAAGGCTTTCAGGGCTAAAAATAAAGCATCAGTTCCGCTAGCTACCCCTACGCCGAACTGAACGCCGCAGTATTGTGAAAATTCAGCTTCAAAACTTTTCACGCTCTCGCCAAGAATCAGCCGGCCGGATTTAAACACTTTGTCTAAAGCCGAATAAATTTCCTCTTTTTCCTTTTCAAACTCTTTTAAATAATCCCAAACTTTTATCATTTTTTATAGTTAAACGCGGGCGGCCTGGCGTAAGCGTCCCAGAACCCGGGCATCAGAAAGCAAGCTATTATAAAATTCCTCAAAATTATTTTCTTTAATTTTTGCTAATACTTTAGACAAAAACAACCCGAAACAGTCGGCGGGAGGGATTTTTAAACCCCTCTTCTGGCCGTTTTCAATAACCTTAATTTCATTTTCCATATCAGCAGGGATAGTGAAAATGCGCTCTATCTCGGCATAGCCGTCCTTGCCTAAAATATTTATGGAATTACAGTATTCGGTGTCGAAACCAAAATGCCCAATCATAGCTTTACCCTGGGAATAAAC
>CAZNWL010000217.1:0-1907 GCA_964577045.1 uncultured Planctomycetia bacterium
CCATAATATAAAACTTTGTCAAGCAAAATATAGCCCAATCAGTGGGAATGGGAATAGACATCGTACCCCCACCCCAGAGGGCTTAAGAAAGATTAAAATAATTAGTCTTAAAGGTTTTTATGAATTAAAAGAGCTTTTAAAGTTTTTTAGGCCGCGCAAAATAAGAAAAATCCGGCATTATCCTAAAAAACAATCCGTAACTCATTCGGCTGAAAGTATCCGGCAATGCCACAAAGAATCTTATCAACCCAGCAATATAATAAATACCCGAGACAGCTTATTCTGGCAGTGGAGGCGCGTCCGTGAATGGTACCGTTATATTGACGACTCCCTTGAAAAAACAAAGGGACACATAATAACCTGATATAATACTCCTTAGTCTTACCCAAGATAAGGAGGCGGTCATATGTGCCCATATCAATGGTATCAGATTATGAGAATAAGTAAAGATAAAAAGCAAATACGCTATCAGATGGTTATTTATGCCAAGGAACACGGAGTAAAGCCGGCTGCAAGAGTGTATAGAACAGGCCCAAAGACAGTGCGTAAATGGCTTAGACGCTTTACTGAAGGCGGATATCAGGCTTTGGGCGATTTATCGCGCAGGCCGCATACTTCGCCTGGAGCAACCCCAGAGTACATGATGGAAAGAATAGTCAAACTAAAGGCCAAATACAAGCGCGTAGGAGCTGAGCATATCAAGATACTTGAAGATTTGGATATCTCAGCTAAGACCATGCGCAGGATATGGCGCAAAAAGGGCATAAAAAGCCGCAAGCGCCTTAAAAAATACAAGGTCAAACAGAACCTTCGCGAAATTAAAAAAGAATTCAAACTGTTTGAACGCGTCTGCGAAGATACTAAGGATCTTATAGACATCCCTGAATACTGGCCTCAGATGATGCGTAAAAGGCTTCCAAAGGTGCAATATACCTTCAGAGAGATAAGCTGCGGGATACAATTCTTAGGCTTCGCGGATGAAAGATCGCTGACTCACTCTGTCCTCTTTGCCGAATATGTCAATGAACACCTTTCAAAATATAACCTTTTAGTCAAGGAAGGCATACGCCAGACAGATAATGGCGTTGAATACTGCGGAAGCTGGTCAGCTAAAAAGCCTTCCGGCTATACGCTGGCTATTGAGTCGGCAAAACTAATACACGGCACTATCCCGCCTGGGGCTCATAGATTCCAGGCTGATGTGGAAACTGTGCACAACTTAATAGAAACCGAATTCTACGAGATTGAAGATTTTGCTGATAGAGGCGACTTTATGCAAAGAGCCTATACTTATGACTTATTCTTCAATCTCCAGAGGCCGAATACCTATAAAGAAAATAAAAGCCCTTGGCAATTGGCCCAAGAAAAAATACCAAATATCCAAAAAGAGGCCCTTATGCTGGCCCCGGTTGATCTAGATGCTTTGTTGGATAAAAAACTTGCTAATTTATCTCAAGGGGGGTATGATGTGTCTTCCGTTCCCTAATAATATAAATTTTTTGTTTTACAATTTGTATACTGAATCACCAATCCTGACACGCTTTTTTACAAGTATCCCTATTTCATCTCCAGGCCTGGCAGATTGTACAGGCTTGCGATCTATCTGTATGGATTCTACCATTTCCTTAAAATCTGTCGTGTGCCCCTTGATATATATAGAATCGCCAGTTTTTAAGATTTTTTTCAGCTTGATAACCCCTGCGTTTACATGTGGAAAAAAATGCGTGATTTCTCCGATAACTTCAAGACCTGAGACTGTGCTGGGAGCAGCTGCTGCTTTCTTTTTTATCGACGATGTTTTTCTTTTGGCCTGCTTTTTTATTTTTTTTGCGACCTTTTTCCTTTTTGCTACCTTTCTGATCTTTTTAGCCTTAATTTTCTTTTTGGCTTTCTTCGGCATATAGACC
>CAZNWL010000218.1:0-1898 GCA_964577045.1 uncultured Planctomycetia bacterium
AGCCAATATATTGGAAATAAAAGGCGAGAATCGTTTCAGGATAAGGGCCTATGAAAGAGCGGCACAAAATATTGAAACTCTTTCCGAAAATATTGAAAGTTACGCCGCAGGCAAACGCTTATCAGATATCCCCGGAATAGGTAAAGACCTATCCGAAAGGATAAAAGAATACCTCAAAACTGGCAAGATACGCTTCTACGATGAGCTCAAAAAAAGCATACCCTCCGGCCTCCTGGAGCTGTTAGATGTACCTACCATAGGCCCAAAAACGGCTAAATTACTTTACCAGACTTTAAAAATTAAAAATATTTCCGAACTTCAAAAGGCTATAACCAAAGGCAGACTAGAAGGATTAGCCGGCATAAAAGAAAAAACTATAAATAATATTTCTAAAGGGATTTCAATCCTTCAAAAAGGCAGGGAACGAATGACCTTGGCTGAGGCAATGGCCGTTTCAGACGAATTCATAAATGCCTTAAAAAATCTTGACCAAACAAAAAGAATCTCTGCAGCAGGAAGTCTGAGAAGGCAAAAAGAGACCGTGCGCGATATAGATATACTCATTGTCTCGCCAGAACCAGAAAGAGTAATGGATAAATTCGTCAAACTCTCTTCAGTCAAGGAGATACTGGCAAAAGGAAGGACAAAATCATCAATACGCACGGTTGACGATATACAGGTAGACTGCCGCGTGGTGGAAGAAAAATCCTTTGGCGCAGCCCTGCTTTATTTTACCGGCTCCAAAAACTTCAATATAAAACTCAGGCAGATAGCCATAAAGAAGGGGCTAAAACTTAACGAATACGGCGTATTCCGCGGCAAAAGATTGTTAAGCGCAAAGACAGAAGAAGAGATGTTTAAGGCTTTGGGGCTTTCTTTTATTGAGCCGGAGCTAAGAGAAGATACGGGAGAAATTGAACTCGCTAAAAATAATTCATTGCCCCGTCTGCTACGGCTTGACGACATAAAGGGAGACCTGCATGTGCACACTTCCTGGTCGGATGGAGATAATTCAGTGGAAGAAATGGCAAGGGCCGCTGTAAAACAGGGTTATTCATACATTGCGCTCACCGACCATTCGCAAAGCTTAAAAATTGCCAGAGGCCTCAGCTTAAGCGATTTAAAAAAGAAAAAAAAGGAAATTGATAGCGTTAACAGCTGCCTTAAGGGGTTTAAGGTTTTATTCGGCACAGAAGTTGACATTGACTCGCAAGGCAATATAGATTATCCTGACCATGTGCTAAAGGAATTTGATATAGTCATTGCTGCTATCCATAGCGGTTTCAAACAATCACGGCAACAGCTCACCGGGAGAATAACCAAAGCCTGCCGCCACAAGTTCGTGCATATAATCGCCCATCCTACGGGCAGGCTATGGGGAACCAGGGATGCCTATGAGTTGGACTTTGAGGAGATATTTAAAGTGGCAGCTCAGACTAATACGCATATGGAGATAAACGCTTTTTCGCAACGGTTGGACCTTAATGATATTAATTGCCGCCGCGGCAAAGAAACAGGCGTAAAAATGTCTATAAACACCGACTCTCACAATAAACAACAGCTGCCGGCTATGAAACTGGGAGTCTCGGTAGCCAGAAGAGGCTGGTTAGAAGCCAAAGATGTAATCAATACGCTTTCCTTAGAGGGATTGTTAAAAACGATAAAAAAATATACTTAAGATTTTTTAAAAAGCCAATTATTTCGCCGGAAGAAACATCCCGAAGCTTGCGGATTTTGGCTTTAATTTTTTATTACCCATGACAAAAACTTTCCGGGTATTGACGGCATTATCTATTGCGCTGACTACTATGTTAATGACAGGCTGTAATCGGCAAGGGCTTTTCAAAGACAGCAGGGTAATGATGGGTACCGTAATTGAAGTAATCTCAGATAACGAT
>CAZNWL010000219.1:0-1896 GCA_964577045.1 uncultured Planctomycetia bacterium
GCGGGGAGCCGCAGAGAGGCAGTAAATTAAAAACTTACTTCCATTGCTTTGTAAGGACATACCTTAACGCACATCTCGCAGGCAATACATTTATCGTCCTTAAAAAGTACTTCCATTGATTGTGTGTCAATTTCTAAGGCCCCGGAAGGGCAAACCCCCACGCAAAGTCCGCAATGGACGCATTTTTTATCGTTGCGTTTAATATCCCTGGCCAGGTTTTGGACCTTGACTTTTTCCTTTTTTAAATATTCGATGGCTTGGTCGTACTGCTTCTTGTCGCCGACTAACTCCAAAACCATCAAACCTTCCTCTTTGGGGTTGACTAAAGCTTTTAAAATATTAAACTCCAAAGCATAATCTTTGGAGAGTTTGCTGATTATCGGCTTATCCACCAAATTAGAAGGGAAATGCAGGACTATTTTTTTGGAAAACATAATTATCCACCTCCCTGGGTTTAGCGCATAACCATTGGCTTAAATTTATAACCGGAATCTGCGCCGGGAAAGAAAGCCACTGGTTCAGTAAGCAAAAACTTTCCTTTTTTTATCCACTGCTTTAACTCTTCGGCAATCTCTTTAGCCTTAGCATAGCTGGATATTCCTCCGGTACGCACATCTTTACCCTGTACTTTTATTTTGCCGGATTTAAGTTCAGCATAACTGGCCCTGCCCAAACTTTCAGCAATTCCTTGAGGATAAGCTTTACTGTAGTCAACAATACTGGCAGTAATCTCCGCGTCAGAGATAGAAGTGAAATTAGCCATCTCTACGTCGAGAATCGGTATGGGAACGCCGATGCCTACGGATAAGCTTACCCCGTAGCCTAAAAAGCTCACTCCTTTAAGCCAGTTATCGCTCATCTGTTTTAAATCGCCGATAACTGCCGCTGTTCCTGCCGGGACCAGGGTGGTGCTATTATCGGCCCGCGGCGCAGAAGGGTTATGCTGCGTCCCCCACCAAGCAATATAGCCGATGCCGCCACCCAAAAAAATCTTAGTCCCTATGCCGATAGTGCGGTATAAAGGATCGTTCAAGAGCGGCGAAAGCTGGCCAGCGCTGCAGTAATTGGCGTTTCCTAATTTCGGCAGCAGCGTGCCCATGTAAGTATAAATCGGCTTATCCGAAAGGTTTACGGCAATGTTATAGTTCTGATAAATATTTCTGGGATTAAACAGTACCGCCTCGTTTATATCCTTAATATTAATTGCCGTTTTTATATTCTTTAAAGGATAACAGTCTGTTCCGTAAGCTGTTGCCTCTAAAATTACGTCTTTACCAGAAACCAGCTCTTCGATCACATGAGCCCCGCCATAGCTAAAAGCTCCCGGATAAACTTTGTTGCGCGGGTCGTCTTCAGGCAGGGCAGTAGCGCCGATATAGATGTCTACCGCGGCAAAGCCGGCATAGGCTTCTACACCGTTTAAAGTGACTGATCCTCCGCCCAGTTTAATTTTAGGTTTAGCATGGCCTAGGTTAAGGTATGCCCCCGAAGAACACATCGGGCCGAAAGTCCCGGTAGTCACCACATCAACTTCTTCGGCCGCGGCTTTGGCGCCTTTCTTCTTGACGATATCAATCATCTCTTCGGCGGTCACTACCACCACTTGACCTTTTTTAATCTTGGCATTAATTTCAGCTATAGTTTTTGCCATCTCTACACCTCCAATTAAGACCAGGTTGATAAATATCTTTCGCCGGTATCTGGTAAGATAATCACAATTAATTTACCTTTGTTTTCTTTTCTTTTAGCTACCTGTAAAGCCGCCCAAGCTGCTGCGCCTGAAGAGTTGCCGGCTAAAATCCCTTCTTCTTTGGCTAAACGTTGGGCGGTAACGATAGCGTCTTCATCTTCAACACAGATAATCTCATCGATCAAATCCCGGTTTAAAACCTCGGG
>CAZNWL010000220.1:0-1873 GCA_964577045.1 uncultured Planctomycetia bacterium
ATAAACAGGAAGTAAAAGTAACTCACACCTTGCTTTTCAGGTTCGCCTTGAATATAGAAGGCTATCTTATACCCGATGCTTTGCGTGAAGGGGAGCTGCAGGCAGTAACCACTGAACGCAAGTTGCGCACCGGAAAAGACGGTAAAGATGAGACTAATGATTATTACTGGTTTATCAAACAGTCAGAAAACCTTTTATCCTTCAGGGTGACCGGCTATGAAAAAGCCGGAAAATCAACGGTGATGATGGCTTTGCCAGAAATCCAGGCCGATAAAAACGGATGGCGGCCGGTGAGGAAACTCCAAGTAAACAACGCTACCCAGGTTTCAGTTTTAGCCGCCGTGATGCGCAAGGCAGTGGAGAGCGGAAATTATGACCAGCTTGGCGAAAAGACAGATGAATGGATTAAAATTCGGGATTTAGATAAAGACCGCCGCATCGTCATCTTATACCGCGGCGGAAAATACTCTTTAGAACTGCAGTCCAGGACCGAAAACGACCCCGAATATATCCTTAGCGCCAAAGCCCTTACTTATGGAGAAGTTGACGGGAATCCGGACGAAGCCGGCAGCCGTGCGTGGTTATACCGCACAGATTTAAAAACTGTCAAAGTCGGCGACCGCCTGATCAGCGAAGAAGTGGATAAAAAGAACTATTTACCTTTGATTAATCCCAAAACCGGCAAGCCAGACACTAAAGTAGGAAGAGTAGTCGCCGCCAATGACACTTTGGTGGTTGTTTGGTTTGAGGATGATACGCTGAATGCTTTAACCCGTGACAAAGGCAGAATATTTGAATGGGGCGAGGTCTTTGAGGGGGACAGATACCTTCTCTTTCCTGCAGACACAGATCTTGATGGAATTATTGACCGAGAACTTACCGAAGCTAATGTAGGGGAGGAATTAATCGGAAGAGAAATCAACCTTCCCGATGCTTCGACCAAAGTGTCTGTCAGCTCAACCGTAAAAGCCACTAACCATAAAGATACTATAGTTATCAATCCCTTGGGCAATAAACTAGTAGCTTTAAACGAAAAAGGCAAACGCTTTGAATGGGGTAAAATTTATAAAGGTAGAATGCTTTTGTTCCCGATGAGCGACCTTACAAAAGCTAATGTCGGCGACATACTGGCTGGCCGCGAAGTCGATAGAGAAGCAAAAACTATTGCTAAGCTTTCAGCACCTGTAGTAGCCACTAACCACAAAGATACTATAGTTATCAACCCTCTAAGTAACTACTTGGTAGCTTTATACAGCGATCCGCGCAACCCCTTATGCGGCGACGAATTTGAGTGGGGCCATATTGATAATGAAGGCCGCATGTTTTTATTTCCTATGCGTGATCTTAGGGAAGCAGAAGTGGGTGAGGTTTTAACTGGTAGAGAAATCGATCGTGATTTAGCCAGAGATATACCGACAAGCGCAAAGGTTATAGCTACCAACAAGAGAGATAGATTAGCTATTTTGGTAGAAGGCAACGAGCTTAATGTATTGGATATATCTGCAGGCGGTGAAGCCAAAGCTATTGATTACGGAGAAGTGGATACAGACGGCGTTCCTACTTTATACGGTGACACCTTGCTTACTGCTAAACCAGGCCAAATTATCAAAGTAGCCTATCCGTTGAACCCGCAAACCGTAAGGAACGATACTTCTAAACCGTTTAAAGCCGTGCTTAAGGTTATTGCGATAGAGAAAGCCGCTGATGCATTAGCGGTTTGGTTTGAAGTTTACCGCGCCAAGCAATATGATGAAAAGAATAACCAGGTCAGCGGTGAACCAGAGTCAAGCGAAATTCACTGGATAAGCAGGGGCAAAAAGCCAAGCAAACTTTTCGTAAAAGATAATAAGATCCCCCTTGAGGATTTATGGCA
>CAZNWL010000221.1:0-1866 GCA_964577045.1 uncultured Planctomycetia bacterium
ATATTAAGGTGCTCAACAATCGGAGCTATCCAATTTCGCCACGGGCTTTTTAAAACTTTTTAAAACTTATTAAACTATTAGTTATAGACAATTAACTATTTAGCGCCCGTGGCTCAATTGGATAGAGTATCTGGCTACGGACCAGAGGGTTGCAGGTTCGACTCCTGCCGGGCGCATTCTTCTTCGCTCTTCGACAAGTAAGATATGGTAGAGCTTCGAAGAAATTGATAGCTCCTGCGAAGCCCTAATAGCAGATTTTAGTTCTTGAAGGGCGAAGCAGAGCCGGGCGCAGTTTTTTCAAAACCTATGTCAAAAAAAATTCTTTTAATCGACGACGAGCAGGATTTTTTGAATTTGATGTCTAAATTAATAGGCTCGTGGGGATATGAAGTAGCCACGGCTTCCAACGGTAAAGAGGCTTTGGCTTCGTTAAGAAGCGAGCAGCCGGACGTTTTAATTATAGATTACCTTATGCCTGATATCAGCGGCGTTGAACTTTTACGCAAAATCCGCCAAGGGGGTAACAGGGTCCCGGCTATTATTTTTACCGCTAACCCTACGATTAAAGCTATGGAGGAGAGCAGAGAGCTGAATATCTCGGCTTTTATTCCTAAGCTAAGTTCGCATGTGGATACGCAAGAGGATTTAAAGATGGCTTTAGACCTGCTTTCCCGTTAAGCGCAGGCTGCGGAGAATATATTGGAGAAAGGTTTGATAGTTTTAGTAACTGCCCCGGAGAGAAAAGCAAAAACTTTAGCCCGCAAAATTCTCGAGAAAAAGCTTTGTGCCTGTGTGAATTTAATCGGAGGTTTAGAGTCGTTTTTTTGGTGGGAAGGCAGAATCGATACTACCAAAGAAACGCTGCTGCTAATTAAAACCAAAACTTCCAACTTTTTAAAGTTAGAGAAATTTATTAAGTCCAACCATCCTTACCAAGTCCCGGAAATTATTGCCTGCAAGATTGATAAAATAAATAAAACATACCTTTCTTGGTTAGTAAAGGAAAGCAGTGGTTGACGAGCTTCTATTCAGTTTAGAGAAAATTTTTAATAGTTCGCCGGGCTCAGGCTTAGTTGCGAGTTTCCTGGCCGGATTTCTGGTGAGCCTTTCTGCCTGCATTTACCCTTTAATTCCTGTTACCTTGGCTATTATTGGAGTGGAATCTGCTTCGACACGCCTGAAAAGTTTTTCCATAAGCCTCGTATTTGTTTTGGGAATAGCTTCAGTCTATACGCTTTTAGGCATAATTTCTTCGCTGGCAGGAAAGATTTTTGGGAGTTTTTTGGTTAACCCTTTTACCTATATGTTTTTGGCAGTGACTTTTTTAAGATTAGGATTTGTTTCGCTTAAAGGGATTACCATAAATATCCCATTTTTTTCTTTTAATTATAATTCCAACCGCACTAAGGAGTTTTTTTCGATTTTTATCCTCGGCGCAGTATCTGGCCTGGGAATAATTCCTTGCAGTTTCCCTGTTCTGGGGGTAATTTTAAGCCTGATTTCTCTTAAACAAAACATTATCTACGGAGCAGTGGCTTTATTTATTTTTTCTTTGGGTTATGGGATGTTGCTTATAGTTTTAGGGACGTTTACCGGGCTGATTAGCAAATTGCCCAAGCAAGGCCGTTGGCTTTTACGGGTGAAAAGAATAGCCGGGTTATTACTGATAGCCAGCGGGATATATTTTTTACTCAAATTTATAAATTTAATCACATGAAAAAAATAATCGCTCTCTTGATTCTGTGTTTTTTGTTTTCGTTTATCGAAGCGAAGGCACAAGATTTTTTAAGTTTAACCGGAGAAAGAATAACTTATCAAGCTTTAATTGAGAAGCCGAAAGTTGTCCTTTTCGCCTGGGCAGTCTGG
>CAZNWL010000222.1:0-1820 GCA_964577045.1 uncultured Planctomycetia bacterium
ATATTGACCGCGACGAAATAGGCTTAACCTTCCAAAAGGCTCCCATAGAAAGCCCTTTGGAAGGATTAGTGGGCAGAATCTATGTGGATATCGGCCAAAGCGTAACCGCTCAAACTCCAGTAGCTTTAGTGGTGAATATGGATAAGGTGAAAATATATTTAAATATACCCGAGAAATACCTGCCGAGGATTTCTTTAAAACAAATCGCAAAAATTAACACCGACGCCTATCAAAATGAGGAGTTTAGCGGAGAAGTAACCAAAATAAGCCCGGTCGTAGATATAACTACCCGTTCTGCCCCCATAGAAATAACCGTGGATAACCCCGAGCACCGTTTAAAATCTGGGATGTTCGCGAAGGTGAGTTTAATTTTAGAGGAGCATAAGAATGTCCCGATTATTTTGAAAGAAGCGATTATGGGAAAAAATTCAAATGTCTATGTCTATGTAGTCGAGGGCAAAAAAGCGGTTTTAAGAAATGTTACTTTAGGCATCCATCAGGGCCCATATTTCGAAATTACCGAGGGGTTAAAAGAAGGCGAAGCCGTGGTAATTATGGGCCAGCAGAGATTACGTGACGGTTCAGAAGTAGAACCAGAGGAGTAGGTTTATGAACTTGCCGGAATTTGGCGTAAAAAAACCGGTCACTAATTTGATGATTTTTTTATCCATCCTTATTGTTGCCGGTTACAGCTTAACCCGGCTTGGCATTGATATGATGCCGGAAATCGAACCGCCCATCATTACTGTAATTGCTTCTTATCCCGGCGCAAGTTCAGAAGACGTAGAGATAAAGGTAACCGAACCGCTGGAAAACCAGCTTGCCACTACACCGGGTTTAGAGAAGTTAACCTCCAGTTCTTTAGAGGGAGCTTCTTTGGTCACGCTTAAATTTAAATGGGGAACAAATATAGACGAAGCATCCAATGATATTCGTGACCGTATTGAATTAGCCAAACGGTTTCTGCCGGATATACCGGATGAAATGGACAATCCTTTCATCTATAAATTCAATACCGCCAATACCCCGATTATTTTTGCCGGAGTAACTGCCGAAGAGACGTATCCCGAGCTTTATGATTTAGTAGATAAGAGAGTAGGGGACGCGCTTAGGCAATTAGCCGGCGTGGGGACAGTGCAATTATACGGCGGCTTAGAGCGGCAGATAAATATTTGGGTGGAGAGAGAAAGATTGGATGGCTATGGTTTTTCCATACTGGACATACAGAATGCGATAGCAAAACAAAATATCACCCAGCCCTTGGGGAGTTTAAAATCCGGGCTTACCGATTATCTCCTGCGCCTTCCCGGAGAGTTTGCCACGCCGGAGGAAATAAATCTGGTTATTTTAGGTAAACACAACAATAAATTCGTTTATTTAAAAGACGTAGCTTTGGTCGAAGATGGTTTTAAAGAAGTAACGATGAACGCAAGATTTAATAAGCACCCCGCGCTGATTATGGCGATTCAAAAGCAGACCGGAACCAATAGCGTTGAAGTAGCCGAGCGGATAAAGAAAAAATTAAAAGAGCTGGAAAGCACTCTCCCCGTAGACGTGCAAATGTATATAATCTTTGATACTTCGCAGGATATTATCAACTCGCTTAATTCTCTTAAAGCTACCCTTTGGTTAGGAATAATATTGGTAATCTTAGTGGTCTGGTTTTTCCTGCGGCAAATTTCCGGTAGTTTAATCATTGCTTTGACTATTCCTTTTTCGCTACTCGTAGCTTTTATCTATCTATTTTTGAGCGGAAAGACCATAAACGTTATCAGCCTTTCTTCTCTGGCTATTGCTTGCGGCATGGTTGTTGACAACGC
>CAZNWL010000223.1:0-1817 GCA_964577045.1 uncultured Planctomycetia bacterium
ATATTGCTTTTTGCCTTTTTAACCCGCTTCAGTAAGTCCGGCCGCAGGATAAAAACCCCCACGCTTAGAATAATGGCGTCTTTTTTGTATTGCAGCGCTTTTTCTAGAATAAAAGCAGCAGCCTCTGCCGAAGCGGCTTCGATAATCAAATCGTTTCTTTTTATCAAAGTCTCGTTGTCACAAATTGCCGGATGAGACTTTAATTTTTTTTGCAAACTTAAAGCTTTAAGCTTATCTGTATCGGCTAAGCCTGAAAGCAAGGTTTGAGAGTTTAAATTACGTTCGATAAACTCGGCTACTCCTCTGCCGATAGCCCCGCAGCCAATGATCCCGATTTTTGTTTTGCGCTTATTTAGCATAGACAGTAATATTATCAATTAAACGCACTTTTGCAAGATATACTGCTAAAGCAATTAAAACCTTGCCCTTAATGGTTTCAAGCTTTCTTAAACTTTGAGTATCCACTATTTCCAGATACTCTATCTTCAAAGTCTTCACCGTAGAAAGTTTATCGCGCATCAGCCGGATGATTTTTCCAGGATTTTTTTCTCCGGCTTTGATGCTGGCTTTTGCTGCTTTTAATACCTGATAAATTATTGCCGCTTGATTTCTCTGCGCAAAAGTTAAATAACTATTCCTTGAACTTAAAGCCAGGCCGTTTTTTTCTCTAATTATTGGTAAAACTTTAAGCGCAATGGGAAAATTTAAATCCCGGATCAGCCTGCGGATAACTTCTGCCTGCTGGTAATCTTTACTTCCGAAATAAGCTATATCCGGCTGCACAATATTAAACAGCTTGGCCACCACTGTGGCCACGCCCCGAAAATGGCCGGGCCGGTATTTTCCGCAAAGCGGTTGGCTTAAATCTTTTTCTTCCACAAAAGTTGAGAAATTATCCGGATAAATTAGCCGTGAATCTGGATAAAATAATAAATCTACTTTGGCTTTCTGCAATAAAGTTTTATCCGCTCCTAAATTGCGCGGATATTTTTTTAAATCCTCTTTTGGCCCGAATTGCAAAGGATTAACAAAAATACTTACCACCACAAAACCGCAATCTTTGCGGCAGGCTTTAACTAAAGATAAATGCCCCTGATGTAGCGCGCCCATAGTCGGAACAAAGCCGACTTTTTTACCTTTAAGCCTGGCTGAACGAATGAGCTTACGTACTTTGGCAATATCAGCAGTGGTAAACATTTTTAAAATCCGGCTCTATTTCTAAAAGCGGCTTCATCACAAACGCCCGCTCAAACATACGCGGATGCGGGATAGTCAGCCCGGGGCTGTTCACTGCCCTATCGCCGTATAAAAGAATATCCAAATCTATAGTGCGAGGCGCATTTTTAAAAGGCCGCTTCCTGCCCAAATCATTTTCTATTTTTTGCAAAACATCCAATAATTCTTCCGGCTCCAAAGCTGTCTCCAGCTTGACTGCCGCATTCAGGTAATCCGGCCCCGGAGCGTCTTGAGGTTTACTTTCGTAGAAACGGGAAACTTTCTTAACTACAATATGCTCTTCTTTCTGCAAACAAGTTACTGCTTCCTTAAGATATTTTCTGCGCGGGCTGATATTCGAACCCATCCCAATATAAACTACAGCCATTTTTATCTAAAATTAACACCGACATCAGCCGCCTTGACGCCGCCACAGGCGGCGGAAAGGTCGGCTGGATGAAGTTGTTATGTGATTATCAAAATTTTCTAAATTTATTGCCCCAGACTTGTTAACTTAAAAAGAGGCAAAAATATACCGATAATTCCAAGAGCAATAAATAAGAAAAGAATAATGACCAGTGTTGTTATATTTATTATGAATG
>CAZNWL010000224.1:0-1817 GCA_964577045.1 uncultured Planctomycetia bacterium
AGAAAAATTAAAAGGGTTGCAAAATAGACAAAGAGATTTAGAAGTGAAAAAAGGCGAGGTCCTGGCAATTGTCGGCCTAAGCGGGGCAGGCAAGAGTACCTTGGCGGACCTGGTTCCGCGTTTCTATGATCCAAAAAAGGGTAGAATCAGTATCGATGGCATCGATATACGTAAGTTCACTCTTAAGTCTTTGCGCCAACAGATAGGCATAGTAACCCAGGAAACTATACTTTTTAATGATACCATTTTGGCTAATATCGCTTACGGCAATTTAGGTGCCAGTAAGCAACAGATAGAGGCTGCAGCAGTTGAAGCTTATGCGCATGATTTTATTTTGCGGCTTCCTAATGGATATGCCAGCGTGATCGGCGACCGCGGAATGAAACTTTCCGGAGGGGAGCGCCAGAGAATAGCGATTGCCCGGGCATTACTTAAAAATCCGCCTATACTCATCCTGGATGAAGCAACATCGCAACTTGACGTGGAATCAGAGCGTATTGTCCAGGAGGCATTAAATAAATTGATCTATGGGAGGACGGTATTTGTTATTGCACATAGGCTTTCAACCGTACGTAATGCCCATCGTATAGTTGTGCTTAGTGCCGGTAAGGTCGTTGAGCAGGGCACTCATGAGCAACTTCTGCAGAAAGACGGCGTTTATAGGCGTTTGTATCAGATGCAGGAGATACAGAAGAGTTAGGTTACCCCGCACCTTCTAGAAATTTAAGGGTTTTTAGTGGTAAAAAATTAGCTTTGATTTTGTTGAATAGGTAAGAAGATGCGGGGTCAATTCGCGCAAATAAGTTATGTTCGGCTTTGCCTCCATAACTTATGCGCTCATTGAAAAAAATAGTTGCAAAGAAGAATAATTAGTGGTATATTAACAAATTCTTAAAGTCAAGCCACCAATATCTTTGCCGAAAAGGCAAAATTTGCGCGGTTGGCGTTTTAAAAGCCCCTTTTTTGAGAAATTTCTTGGGTTCGCAAAAGCAAAAACTCATACTTTCGCGGCCTCAAATTGAGCACCTTAGCTTTTGATCCAGCGAAATCCTCCGAAGTGGTGAGGAAGGAAATAAAAGTAGGCCGCTTCAAGTATTTCGCTTTCAATTTTAGAAAGACTAGGGTTAAAGTCTCGTGGAGCTTCATTTAAACGGGCAATTTTAAAAGAAGGTATATTGATTTTATCGGAAGGGTTTCGCGCATTTCGCGTTTTGTCTATCGTCCCAATAAGATAACCGATAAAACCGATATACCAAACTAGGAATGGCTTAAAAACCTGAACCGATAGACAAAGCCAAGGGAAGTTGTTGAAAGGAGTGTGGTTAAAGGTGCCATCAGAATTAATCAAGCAGTTGTTGGAAGCAGGAGTCCATTTTGGTCACAGGACTTCACGTTGGAACCCAAAAATGAAGCGATTTATTTTTGGGGAAAGAAGCGGTATCTATATTATCGACTTGGAAAAAACCGAGGAATGCCTTAATAAAGCAAAGGATTTCCTCGTTGACCTTGCCTCTAAGGGTGAATTGGTGCTTTTTGTGGGTACTAAAAAACAAGCTCAGGAAGTCGTAAAAGAAGAGGCTATACGGGTAGGGATGTTTTATGTTACCGAGCGCTGGCCAGGAGGCTTGCTGACCAACTTTACAACTATAAAGAAACGTATTAACCGTCTTAAAGAAATCGAGAAAATGAAAGAAGACGGGACATTCCAGAAGCTTACCAAAAAAGAAGTTGCAGGCCTTGAAAAAGAATTGGATAAGCTGAATAAGAATTTCTCCGGCATAGCCACAATGGAACGTATGCCTAAGGCTATGTTCGTT
>CAZNWL010000225.1:0-1810 GCA_964577045.1 uncultured Planctomycetia bacterium
CTCTCCTACATGCCTGATACCTAAACCATAAAGGAAACGGGAAAGCGGTTGGTTCTTGCTTTTATTTATAGCCAAGATTAAATTATCGGCTTTTTTTTCTTTAAACAAAGGTAGTTTAAAAAAATCTTCCCTTTTCAACTTATAGATATCCGCTAAACCCTTAACCATTCCCCGGCTGGCCAGCTCTTCTACCGCTGCTTCGCCCAAGCCTTCGATATCCATTGCTTCCCGTGAAGCAAAATGAATTAAGGAACGCTTGAGCTGCGCCGGGCAATCGGGATTAATGCAATACCAATAAACCTCTTCTTCTTTTTCTTTCTGAACCGGGCCGCGGCAAACCGGACAAAGTTTAGGAATATTTATCTTCAGCTCTTTGCCCTTTCGTTTAGAAGTGATGGCTTTTATTATCTTCGGAATGACTTCTCCGGCCCGTTCAATTAAAACCATATCCCCCTGACGCACATCTAGCCGTTCGATCTCGTCAAAATTATGTAAAGTAGTCCGGGAAATGGTTACTCCGCCGCAAGCCACCGGCTCAAGGATGGCTACCGGAGTAATTATGCCTGTCCTCCCCACTCCGAATTCAATCGCCTTAACTTTTGTGGTGGCTTGATGGGCAGCAAATTTATAAGCCACTGCCCAACGGGGCGATTTTAAGGTTGCACCCAGGCCTTTCTGCAAAGCGAGGCTATTTACTTTCACCACCATTCCGTCAACTTCATAAGCAAAGCTTTCGCGCTCGCTTTCTAGTTTCGCGCAGTAATCGATAACTTCCTCTAAATCTTTACAGCTTTTACTGCGGCTATCTACGGCAAACCCCCATTCTCTGGCCCTGTCCAGAAAATCTCTCTGACTTTTTAAGCTTATCTCTTTAGCCCAGCCAAAAGAATGGACCAAGCATTTCAGCCTTCTTTTTGAAACGAGGTTTGTATCCAATAATTTAAGCGAACCGCTGGCAGCATTTCTAGGATTGGCGAAAAGCGGTTCGCCTTGAGAAAGCCTTTCCTTGTTTATCTGTTTAAAATCTTCCTTATCAATATAAACTTCCCCGCGGACATCAAGGCTTTGCGGATAATTTCCTTTCAGCTTAAGCGGAATGGAATGGCTAGTTTTTATATTAATGGTAACATCCTCTCCGGTTTCCCCGTCGCCACGGGTAGAACCCAAGATTAAATTGCCCTTTTCGTAAATCAACGAACAGCTTACTCCGTCGATTTTAGGCTCAGCTACGTAATCCAGAGCTTGCTTGTTTTTTAATAAACGTTTGAGCTTTGCTTGCCAGCTTTTCAGCTCTTCAATCGAATAAGTGTTTTCCAAGGACATCATCTTTACTTTATGCTTGACGGTGCGCAATCCTTGGGAAGGCGTTCCGGAAACCCGCTGGGTAGGAGAATCAGGAGTCAAAAATTGAGGGTATTCTGCCTCTAACTTTTTCAACTCCTTTACCAGGTCGTCATACTCTTTATCGGAAATTTCTGGGTCGCTTAAAACATAATAGCGCCGGTCGGCTCGCCTTATCTTTCGGCGCAAAAGTTCGATCTGTTTTTTTATACTGGCCTGGCTCATAAAAAATTAACGACCGTCGTAAAGCCGGCTGGCAAGCATCGGAGGCAAACCTTCATTTAAGATACCTGAAGCGGCTTTAGCTATATCATAACCCACCCTGATTATCTCTATCGACTTATCCTCGTCATCATAGATACAAAACGAAGTCCGTGGGTCGCCATCGCGAGGCTGGCCTACGCTGCCGACATTGACTATATAATGTTTCTCTGGCTCCAAAATAATTTTATTCTGGGTAATATAGTTT
>CAZNWL010000226.1:0-1807 GCA_964577045.1 uncultured Planctomycetia bacterium
GTTGGTGGTAAGGCTAACCTCTAAACCAAAGGCACTCGCCAAATCAAGAATACTAAGGAAATCGCTCCTGATCAATGATTCTCCTTTCATCAACATAACTGACTTTTCACCCCTGCGCCTGATCCCGGCGAATAATCGCCGTATATCCGACAAAGTGGGCATGCCTCGATTCTTTAGTCTTTTATCCAGGCAAAATAAACAATTGAAATTACACCTGTCAGAAACACCTATTACAACCATAAAAACCTCCAGCCAAACACTTAGGAATTGACTGTCTATTATCTAATATCTAAATCATTTACAGAAATCCGTTTTAAAGGGATAACCTATTATACTATTATTAGCGTAAAGTTCTCAACCATTTTAATTGCTGCTTGTTAACAAAAAATTTATGGACAAAAGGCCAAAAGGGTGTAAAATATCTTCCCTATCAACCTAAATCAATTGCAGGAGCTGGCTAGAAATGGCACAATCGAAGTCATACCTTGATCAAAAAAACGAATTTGTAATAGAAAATTACAGCCTCGCTAAGCCTTTTGCAAACTTTTTCCCCGGCATAGCCGGAAAATACGGAATACCCATGTGGGTGTTCTATGTTAACCGTGGACAAGGCATAGTAAGTTTCGGAATTAAAGATAAGGACCATTCGTATCTTGAATTCCACCCGGCAAATAAAGCCTGGCAACTGGCACCTATGCTGGGTTTCCGTACATTCATTAAACTCAAGCAGGCAAAAAAAATCCTTCTCTACGAACCTTTCCAGAATAACCTGCCTAATTCAAAATTTCGTATCCATAATAAAATGTTAATCTATACAAGCGGCCTAAAGATACAAGAAACAAACTTCACATTGGGCCTACAGACTGAAATAGAGTATTTCACCATCCCGGGAGAACCTTTTGCAGCATTGGCAAGAACCTTGATTATAAAGAATGTATCTGTTCAGCCGAAAAATTTTCAGATGTTAGACGGATTGCCTCAAATTATACCTTACGGCACCGCAAACCTTTTTTTAAAAAAACTGCCGCGCACCATAGAAGCGTGGATGAAAGTATACAATCTTGATAATTCAGTCCCCTTTTACAAAATAGACGTAGACCCTGTTGACCGGCCAGAAGTTATTCACATACAGGGGGGTAATTTTTACCTTCCTTTCGAAGTAAAAAAAGGGAAAACCGGATTAATCAAACCTATTGTAGACCCACAATGCATTTTTGGCCCTATTTCCGATTTTTCCTATCCTTACGAATTCGCGAGAACCAATAATTTCAAGTATCCATCCAAACAAATAATCTCCAGTAAAACTCCCTGCGGTTTTTCCTTTTTGAATATCAGGCTTGCTCCCGAAGAATCTTGCTCGTTATACTCTTTGTGCGGATACATGCAAAATTTGAAAAGCCTGAATACTTCAATAAAAAGAATTGCCGATGTCCAATATCTCTGCGCCAAGAAAAACGAGAATATAGATTTGATTAATATACTGCAAGACGATATTGCCACCGAAAGCAGCTCGCGAGAATTTAACCTCTATGCCAAACAAACTTATCTTGATAATATTCTGCGGGGAGGATATCCGATTATTTTTAAATCAAAAAAAGGAAATTCCGTATTCTATCTCTATTCCCGTAAACACGGAGACTTAGAAAGAGATTACAATAAATTCAGCATTCAGGCTTCTTATTTCTCGCAGGGAAACGGCAACTACAGGGACCTTAACCAAAACCGGAGAAATGATATCTGGTTTAATCCTGAAATAAAAGAAGATAGCATAAATACCTTATTAAGCCTTATTCAAATTGATGGATAT
>CAZNWL010000227.1:0-1805 GCA_964577045.1 uncultured Planctomycetia bacterium
ATGTCTCCCTGTCCATAACGTTCTTTTTCACATCTTTTTCTTTGAATGAAAACCTATATCCTGTGCAATAGGACATGATTATGTCCTTGGCATGATTGATCTCTTTCATCATTTCCTCGCAACGCTTTTTCTCTTTTTCGCCGCATCTATCCGGATGATATTTAAGGCTAAGCCTTCGGTAAGCGTCTTTTATCTCCTCCAGGGTCGCATCCTCACCCAACTCTAATATTTTTCTGGCTCTGTCAACTTGCTGAAAATCTATCATGTCATAATCCTATTCTTATTTCAGGACAAACGGTAATTTTAGCCGTTATAAAATCTGACTTGAAGCAAACCTTCTCGGCAAGCTCTATAAGCTCTATCGCTTTTTCGATCTGCCGATTCGAGCTGACCGCGATCCTGGGCCTTATCTCAATTTCAGAAAACGCCAATTTGCCTTTAGCTTTTGTTATGGCCCCTTTGGCCTTGCTCTCGTACTTCAAAAAGTCGAAATTGCTTTTTTTGGCCTGGTCAATAAAGGCGTTTTTCAGAAAACCTTCTATTGAGGCAACAAATAACTCTTCCGGCGTCCATATTCCCTCGCGTTTTTTACATTCAACCGATTCGGCTATTTCAAGCGTATTTTTTCCAATAGAACACAGAAATACCTTCCTCTCCTTGTCCCATCTTACAACCGCTCTATGCGTGCCTTTCTTGTTTTCGCTTTGCATGGTGTCCATATATTACCTCCTTTAAACCATCATAATATCGCATCAAATATGAGGTTTAATCGTGGCTTCGAGTTCCGCCTTGGGTAGCGCTCCCACGATCTTATCCACAACCTTCCCTTTTTTAAAAATTGCCAGTGTTGGTATGCTCATGATGCCGTACTTAGAAGCCGTTTCCGGCGCTTCATCCACATTTAATTTGCACACCTTCAGCTTGCTTTTATACTCTTTTGCTATTTCTTCGACTATCGGCCCTACCATCCGGCAGGGGCCGCACCATTGGGCCCAAAAATCCACAAGTACGGGCAGGCTTTCATCCAATACCTCGTGTTTAAAATTACCATCATTTATATTAACAGCCATTTCAATCCTCCTTTTTCTCTATCTCCAAGGATTCTACAAAGAATTCTTTGTCCATTTTTATATCAATATCCACACTGCCGCAAAAAGGACATTCAAATACTTTTTTAGTAATGCGGGTACTACGTTTACAATTTTTGCATTCTAATGGGAGCTCCAATGGAAGGATATTAAGCGACACGGCCTTGAATTTTTCTCCTTGGACTAACACATTAAAAGACTCGCGTAAAGTTTCAGCGGCGACATGGCTAAAAGGGCTTAAGCGAACGTTAACCAAGACCTGTCCCGAAGCCGCATTTTTACCCAGTTTCCGCTTCAAAACAGCGAATATTTCATTAACAAATCTTGTCTCATGCATAAAAATCATTGCCTCTATTTATAAACTCTTGCCTCTGATTTTAATTCCTTTTTCCCTTAATTCGTCGGTTTTCTTCTTGGAACATTGCATACATAAAAAGTGCGGCTTTGAATCACTTCTATCATAGTTGGGGGCTTTAACCAGCCTCCAGAGGCTTTCTTCTTTTCCGCATTTATCACATCTTCCTTTATCTTTAAACTGCCAGACCTCAACCGCATAACTGGTAAATATAAACCTATCTACCCAGAAAAATATGGCGCCTCCGATAAGATTCGCCAGCACCGTAGACCAAATGCCTACCCCTAAGTTTTTTACTACGAGCCATAAGATAGGAGTGCTGAGCTGCCATCTGAATAGATATAAAATGAATTTCCTAAAAT
>CAZNWL010000228.1:0-1787 GCA_964577045.1 uncultured Planctomycetia bacterium
GAATATCAAACTGCTCGCCCAGATACTTTAGGCTCATAGCCGAGCATTCAATATGCCAGCCGGGAAAACCAATGCCCCAAGGGCTTGGCCACTCCATCTGCCGAGGTGCCTGCCCCGAGCGTAGCCGAGGAGAAAACTTCCATAAAGCAAAATCAGTGGGATTCTTCTTTTCTTCATTAACTTCCACCCGCGCCCCAGCGCGCAGTTTTTCCAAAGGCTGGTGGCTCAACTTGTTATAATCTTTAACTTTGGCCGTATCAAAATAAATTCCATCAGAAGTTTTATAGGTGTATCCCTTCTTTTCCAACTTTTTTATCAGCTCAATTTGCTCTTTGATATGGTCGGTGGCTCTGCACCAGATATCTGGCTCTAGGATGTTTAATTTTTTTATATCCTCTTTAAAAGCTTTGGTGTAAAATTCCGCGATTTCCCGAGCAGTTTTGCCTTCTCTTTTTGCCCCTTTTTCCAGCTTATCCTCGCCCATATCACGGTCACCAGTTAAATGCCCGACATCAGTAATATTCATCACCTGCTTAACTTTATAGCCGTTATAAATCAAAACCCGCTTTAAAATATCTTCAAACAAATAAGTGCGCAAATTGCCAACGTGAGCAAAGGTATAAACCGTTGGCCCGCAGGTATATAAACCCACTTTGCTACAGTTAAGGGGTTTGAATTCTTCCTTCTTCCGAGTAAGGGTATTGTATAAAAATAATTTTCTCACCCCGTTAGAAGTCATCTTATCCGCGTTTGATGTTGTTTTTTGAGACATAATATTTTTTTGAATCCACGCACCAGATTTGCCTTCGGCAAATCGGTGCGGGATTATTCCCCGACGCTCCGTCGTCGGGGATACAAAATGAGTGGGGGCCGGGGCTCCGTCCCCGGGGTAAAATCCTTTTAATATCCCCGTCTTCATCTTTCTTGCATAAGAATTCTAACGGGGTTCATACCTCCATCTTTATTTTAGCTAAAATTCTCTATTTGGGCAAGAAAAAAGGTTAGGCCAAAAACTTCAACCTAACCTTATAGACACGATCTCACAATTATAGCCGTAACCACCGTGGCTACCGTCCCGACAAAAGCGCTCGAAATAAAATTAAAAAAGTAGGAACCAACAAACAAAAAGACACCCATCCCAACTATTGCCCCCATAACTAAACTAACAACCTCTCGTTTTCTCTCGGTATTATTTATGACCGCCCCTACTATTATGGCGGCAATTGCCCCAAGAGGAAAACCAAACACAAAATCAATGATGATAGTAAAGAACGCACAGACAATAGCCCCAAAAATTATTGCCAAAAAAATTCCGGCCATCTTTTCCTCCTTGCCGATGGAAGAATATCTTATCTATTTCTATTTTACCTAAAATTTTCTATTTGGGCAAGAAAAAACGCGGAGGATTTAATCCCTCGCGCCCTTTCTCTCATCTAAATCAGATTTTAATTTGTCGCCACCGTCACGCTCAGTTCTGCAGTTGGCAAACCGCTTATGGTCGCCGCTACCTTTGAATCTTTTCCAGAAGCTTCTAAATTACTTAGATAAACGCTGAAATTACCAGCAGAAACGCTGGTATTGGCGTCAACATAAATACCAACTATCAGTTCTTGGCTTGGCTCCAAAACATAAGAATTAAGCTTAACCCGGTTGCTACCGGCTACCGGTTTAGAAATTTTACTGCTGATATTTTTCCCGCTGGAGACATTCCCCACCCTTAAATTACTATAGCCAGCGCCATTAGAAAATCCGTTGCCAGAAGAATTAACCGTCAGATAGTTTAATTT
>CAZNWL010000229.1:0-1778 GCA_964577045.1 uncultured Planctomycetia bacterium
ACCGTAGCCTTATATAATGGTTCAGCAGTTTTTTTAAAGAGCGCTCCGCTTTACTATCAGGGACGGATTATGCTCCCGCCCCAATTGGTCGAGTTCGTTTCTAAGGGGTCACCCGCTTCTTTTAAGCCTACTTTTAAGCTTAAGACGATTGTTGTTGATGCCGGCCACGGCGGCAGAGACCCCGGCGCTATCTCCCGGCGCGGACTTCAAGAGAAAAAAATTAATCTTAGCGTTGCCGAATATTTAAAAGAGGAGTTAGAAAGGCAAGGTTTTAAAGTTATCCTGACCCGCACTAAGGATTCTTTTTTGACCTTGCTCGAGCGGATTAATATCGCTAAAAAATATAATGCCGATCTTTTTGTGAGTATTCATGCTAATTCTAACCATTCCACAGGCATCAATGGCACTGAAATTTACTACTTAACGCCGTCGCGGGTGAATAGCATGGAACGGGCTTTAAAATTAGCTAAATCAGAAAACTTTTTGGGGGAAAAGTTTGATGCGGACATCGAGGCGATTCTCTGGGACCTTTTGATTGCCAGAAATCACGCCCTTTCCTGCGAGATGGCCAATGTTTTATATTTTGCCTTTAAAGATTTAGGATTTTCGGTAAAGCCGCCGAAACATGCCTCTTTTTATGTTTTGCGTTTTGCTTATGTACCGGCGGTTTTAGTGGAGATGGGGTATTTGAGCAATAGCTTCGAGGAACGGGCTTTGAGAAAAAAACATTACCAGAAACAAATCGCCCAGGCAATTGCTCTGGGAATAGTATCTTTGAATAAACGTTATGCGCAAATTTCCCAGAAATAAAAGGGATAATTATGGATAAACGGCCGATTGGCATTTTCGATTCAGGCGTAGGCGGGCTTACGGTCTTAAGGGAAGTTGAGAAACTTCTGCCTAAAGAAGACATTATTTATTTCGGCGATACTGCCCGGGTTCCTTACGGAAATAAATCCCGGCCGACCGTTATAAAATTTACCACTCAAAGCATACTGTTTTTGTTGCGAAAAAAAGTCAAGATGGCCATTATTGCCTGCAACACTTCTTCATCTTTAGCTTTGGATAGTTTGAAAAATGCTTTCAGCCTGCCGATTATGGGGGTTATTGAATCGGGGGTAAGAAAAGCGCTGAAGAGTTCCACCAATAATAAAATTGCGGTCATCGGAACCAGGTCCACAATCGCAAGCCGCAGTTATGAAAAGGCGATTAGAAAAATAAATAAAACTATAAGAATATATGCGCAAAGCTGCCCTTTGTTTGTTCCTCTAGCCGAAGAAAGCTTATTGCATGGAGCGATAGCAAAAGCGGCGATAGGGATGTATTTAAGAAAAATTAAGCAAGCTAAGCCCGGAGTCCTTATTCTGGGTTGCACGCATTACCCCTTGCTTAAGAGGCCGATAGCTGATTATTTAAAAGGCACTTATATTGTAGATTCAGCCCGCGAGGTTGCTTTGGAAGCCAAGGCGCTTCTTACCAGTAAAGGTTTGCTTAATTCGCAGGGAGGCAGTAAAGAGTTTTATGTATCGGATGAGCCAACGGGGTTTGTTAAGCTGGCGAAACTGTTTCTACACAGGCAGATACGCAAGCCTAAGATAGTCAATGTATAAGGTAAGCATAGTTTCTCATTTTAGCGCTGCCCATTTCTTGCGCCATTATAAAGGTAAGTGCGAAAACCTTCACGGCCATAACTGGAAGGTAGAAGTTATAGTTTCCAGCCCTAAACTTAATGAATCGGGCATGGTTATGGATTTCTCCGAATTAAAAAAGCTTTTAGG
>CAZNWL010000230.1:0-1767 GCA_964577045.1 uncultured Planctomycetia bacterium
AGAAAAGGACATCCGCGGTCTGGATGGTTGCATAACTGTCAAACCTACCCCCTTCAAATAATGCTTGGATTATCCCTTTGGATAAAACCATAAAGCCGACCGACGCGGGCAGCATTATAAAAAAAACTGTGCGTAACCCCCAGAGAAATGTGTTTTTTAAATGGGCGTAGTCCTCCTCAAGCGACTGGGTAGACAATGTCGGCAGTATCGCCTGTGAAAGGGCGTTGCTGAATATGCCGAGGGGGAACTGTATTAGCCGGTAAGCAAAGTAGAGAACGGCAACGCCCCCTTCTCCCACGATTATCGCCAACGAACCGAATATCGAATCCACAAAATTATTTAGCTGATAGATACCGCTGGAGGCAAGGCGCGGAATCATCAGTTTGCCGATTTGTTTGGCTGCAGGATGACGGAAACGCCTAAATAAATGCAAGCGAAAACCCTTTTTATACAAAACCGGAATCTGGACTAAAAGCTGTAATACACCACCTGTCAATACGCCCAGTGCCAGGCCAAGGGCATTCTCCCTAAAAATGAGGGCGAAGATAATCATCGCGATATTTAAAAAGCAGGGCGCAAACGCAGGAATCGAAAAATGCTTCAGGGAATTAAGCAGGGCGGTTGCGTAGGCGGCCAACCCAATCAGCAGGATATAGGGGAAAATAATCCGGGTTAAAGCGATAGTGGCAGCTAATTTATCGGGCTCAAGGAAAAACCCCGGGGCAATCAAGCGCACTAATAAAGGGGCAATGGATACCCCTAAAACCGTGAGGGCTGCGAGAGTAACAAGCAGAAGGTTTAAAACCACATTTGCCAATTCCCAAAAATCTTCCTTGCTGTGTTTTGCCAGATATTCGCTGAATACTGGGACAAAGGCGGAATTGGCAGCGCCTTCAGCCAAAAAATCCCGGAAAAGATTCGGGATCTTGAAAGCAACAACAAATGCCTGGGCATAGAGATACACGCCGAATAGCTTGGCGATAACGATATCACGGATGAAGCCCAGAATACGCGAAACCAAGGTAGCCAGGCCGATGATACTGCTGGACTTGGCTATCTGGCGGTGGCTTTCGGGTAGGGCGTTATTTGGGTTAGTTATTGACATAAGGGGCCGGTTATGCTATAAATCTGTGTAATCTTAATAGAAATCTGTGTAATCTTTACCTAAAAGGAGACGTGACAAATGCCAAGGCGTAGAACATCTTTAAAAAGAAACCGCGCAGATAAAAAAAGACATTTAAGGAATCTAAAGATAAAGCGCGAGCTTAAAAAAACCTTAAAGAAATTCGAAGAGCTCATCTTAGCCAAAAATATGGCCGAGGCGAAAACCTTGCTCAAAAAGGCCTTTTCACAGCTGGACAAAGCGGCTAAGAAAAATATCCTTCATGCCTCTGCCGCTAATCGTAAAAAGGGCCGCCTAAGCCGAAAACTCTCAAAGGGCGCATAACTTTACTACCAGCTGCTCCAGGGCAAAGTTCCCCTTCAATCTACCCGTCTTGATTTCAAGGTCACAATTAAGTAGCAGTTTTAGTTTTTTCTTTTTGGCCAGAGGAGTAGTCACCTCTCTGGTCCAGGCATACCTCAAACCCCCGATAATCCGCTCGGGCTTCTCCCCTGCATCTAAAAGCTGATGTAAAATCTGCAAGGCAGGCCTTACCCTCCCAAGCTGGATTGAACGGCTCAAGGTAAAGGAATTATTGGCATTCAGCTCTTCGCGAAAATGATAAACCTTTGCCGTACGTAAAATTATTTTTATAAGCTCATCCC
>CAZNWL010000231.1:0-1750 GCA_964577045.1 uncultured Planctomycetia bacterium
TTTTCTTGCACAAAAGTCAGGATTGGGTTATTGTAGGCGGATAAAAAGAAAGAGGATTACGTGACGACAAGAGAAAACAAAAAATAAGAAAGGAAGTGATTGATTGAAGTAGCGGTTAAGGGTGGATAAAATGGCTCGGCAAAGGGGAAAAACTTTATAGCTGGATTAGAAGGCTAATCTTTGGATAGCGTCGAAGGAAGGAATAAATCGCTGCCAGGGGAAAAAGCTTTTCTCCCCGTATAGCCGATAGGACAGCTTTAGATAATTGTTTAATTCCAATTAAAAGTGTAGAAACGATCCAGAAAACTTCGTTCTTTATCTTTTTGTATAAGGATTTTGTCTTCTGGAGCCACACGGGTTGTGAGTTCGTGGGTAATATAGTGGGTAAAAACCTGATAAAGCCCCCAAACCCCCGCCCCTTGCGCAGACTCAATCGCCTTTTTGTATAACTTCTTCGTCAAACGCTTACCGGCATCTACATCTTTAAAAAACTCAGTGATTCTTTCCGGAGAAGGTTTTATTTCCATCCAGCGTTTCCATATTTCAACCGTTGGCTCAATCTCCCGGGTTTTCTCCTGGATTAACTCTGTAAACCGAGAAACATCCAATCCCTGGAAATGGCGAAAGGATAACTTAGCGATAGCCCTGGGGACCACCAGGCCGTTTTTACATTGAAGCCTTAAAGCATTAAGTTCAAAACCTACACCAAATAGCGAATTCATTGAGTTGAAAACCCTAATGCCAAAACTGACTGTATCGCCGACCTTAACATCAGCACAAAGAATGTTTTTACCTTCTTTAAGTTCGTATTGCGCCATCAGGACCGCGCCTCCTTTGCACACATCAACCTTTTTTCTGGATAAGATATCTACCCGGTCAAAAGTCTCAATTACCGCACTATGAGGGACTATTTTATAGTCTTTCCCCACAATTCCCAGGGCCATATTTGTATCTGTCCTTACAACGGCCATCCGGTCTGGGATCCTCTCGCCATTACAAGTCATTATCGGCCTTAATTCAGTTGGAAAGTCATAAAGTTCTTTTGTCATCATATGCTCCTTTTTTTTAGTGTAGAATAATTTACATTTATCTTAGCATTTTGCCCCACTACTTCTGCGAAGGCTTACGCACGTATGTGCTGAGCCGGCTAAAAAGCCACCTTATTCACCCCCTTTCAAAACTAAATTTTGCGCATCATTAGCCACATACTCCAAGTTATGTAAATGTATTTCACCTGTTTCATTATCTTTAAGCTGTAAGGTAATCTTTGCTTTATGCACGGAAAGATAATTTAGCTCTCTTCCATCGAACCTTTCCTTTAATTCCTTAAACCAGATAGTTAAGGTTTTTTTCTCTTCCCCGCTATTGTTTTGAATTCGCATAGTATTTCCTTTTCTCCCCGTATAGCCGATAGGACAGCTTTTTTAATTTGTTTCTAAGCTTCGTAAGCCTCGAGAACTACCTTTTGTAGTTCTTCATTGGCTTCGGTTGTCAGAAACTTGACGGTAGGATAATACTTGCCGTCACCGCCTAAATTGGAAGGCATAGCTGCAAACAGCCCGCCCTCTTTTTTAGCCAGTACCCGGATGCCTTTGATTAAAACTACATCGGAGACTTTTACGTCTACGAAGGCTTTAAGGGTACTTTCTTCGTTATTTTCTACTTTGAAAATACGCGCTACTTCGATCATGCTACTCACCTCCTTTCGGTTTGTTTTTTGTTTTGTTTTTACTTGGCTCATGTGAGCCTC
>CAZNWL010000232.1:0-1749 GCA_964577045.1 uncultured Planctomycetia bacterium
GAGATATATTTATTCAACGAGGAAATTTTACTTTTTATTTTCCTTTGACCACCTGTATTATCATCAGCCTTATTTTGGCCTTGATAATTCTTCTTTTTAAGCGTTAAGAATGTTTCAAATCATAAAACAAGACGCAAAGACCAAAGCGAGGTTGGGAGAATTTAAGAGCCGTAAGGGTCAATTTTCTACGCCGGCATTCTTTCCGGTAGCCACGCAAGGCGCAGTCAAGGGCGTGTCGCCGCGGGAGCTTGATGAGGCAGGAATAGACGGGCTCCTTACTAATGCCTATCATCTGTATTTACGTCCGGGCATTGAGGTAATCAAGCAGAGCGGCGGCTTGCATAGTTTTATGGGTTTTGATAAGACGATTATCACTGACAGCGGCGGGTATCAGATTTTTAGCCTGGCGCGTTTACGCAAAGTTACGGATTCAGGGGTTAGTTTCCAATCCCACTTAGACGGAAAAAGTATTTTTTTAAGCCCCGAAGAGGTGATCCAGATTCAGCTGGATTTAGGCTCGGATATAATCGTTCCTTTGGATGAATGTATTAAATTTCCGGCTTCTCAAGAGCAAGCAGAAACTGCCTCCCGCAGGACTATTACTTGGGCGAGAAGAAGCAGGGATTATTTTTCTGGGCATCAGCCGGAAAGAATAGTTTTTTTTGGGATTATCCAAGGTTCGACTTATCCGGAGTTGAGAGAAAAATCTTTGCGAAGCCTGATTAGTTTGGAGGTCGGCGGTCTTTGTATCGGCGGCTTAAGTGTTGGCGAACCCGATGATTTGCGGTATAATATCCTCTCATTTATCAGCGAAAACGCTCCGGCTGGTCTTTTACGTTATTTTATGGGGTCGGGTAAACCTCCGCAAATATTAAAAGCCATCGCTTACGGCATGGACCTTTTTGATTGCGTGGTGCCTACCCGTTATGGCCGTACCGGGACAGCTTTTACTGCTGAAGGCGAAATCGTAGTGAGAAACGCGCCCTATATTAAAGATTTTTCGCCTTTAGATAAAGAATGCGCCTGCTATGTATGCCGTAATTTCACTAGAGCCTATATCAGGCATCTGGTTAATGCCAATGAGATGCTGGGAGTTAAGTTCTTGACTTATCATAACTTGTTCTGGTACAAAAAATTCATCGAAAGGATTAGGGAAGCAATTGCTGAAGGCAGGTTTTCAGAGTTTGAGAAGGAATTCCTGGCAAAATACAATACAGAGATTACAGCGATTTAAAAAAGATTGCAGCGATTATTAATCTCTGTAATCTATATTTAATCTCCGTAATCATTTTAAAAATATGATTATTGATGTAGTTACGATTTTCCCTAATATGTTTTCTCCGGTTTTGGATGAGTCGATTATCAAGCGGGCCAGAGCTAAAGGTTTGGTAAAGATTAATCTCCATGATTTGCGGCAATTTTCCCAGAATAAACATAAAAAAGTGGATGCGCCGGCTTATGGTTCAGGCGGAATGGTTTTTAAACCCGAACCGTTTTTTAATGCGGTTGAGTCAATTTTAGGCAAATCTTTAGGAAAAAAAAGTTTGCAGCGGGTTATACTTTTTAGCCCTAAAGGCCGACAATTAAACCAAAAGTTGGTGAGAAAGTTTTTAAAATTTGAACGCTTAGTTTTGTTAACTCCCCGCTACGAGGGGGTTGATGAGCGTGTGCATAAATACCTCGCTGACGAAGAGATATCCATAGGCGACTATATTCTTTCCGGTGGGGAACTGGCGGCAATGGTGTTTA
>CAZNWL010000233.1:0-1669 GCA_964577045.1 uncultured Planctomycetia bacterium
GACTTGCTCCCGGGAAAGCTGGAATCCTTTATCTTTAATAACAGGGTAAGGGCAGAACCCGCACTTCATATTACATTCCAGCTTGCTCTCAATCTGCAAAATAGTATAGTTATAATCAGACAGCTTTATTTTTCCTTTTGGTTTGGCGCTGCTTTTATTATCTTCGGGCAAGGCCTCGATAATATCTTTGGGCCCGGCGATGAAGGGGCCCAAACTTAAAATATCAACTGCCCCGGCCAAATATGAACGGATAGCATCATCGGGGCTTGCCACTATCGGCTCTTCATGCATATTAAAGCTGGTATTAACAATAACTCCTGAACCGGAATATTGCTTATAAGCTTTTATAATTTTATAAAACGAAGGGTTATCTTTTTCAAAAACAACCTGGGGCCTGGCTGTTCCATCAACATGGACTACAGCCGGGATAAGGTCAATCAGGGCAGGATTAACATCATAGGTAATAGTCATATATTTAGCGGCAATATGGTCCGGACGGTAACCTTGGAGAAAACGCGGCGCATCATCATCGAGCATTGAGGGGGCAAAAGGCATAAACTCGGTCCGTTTAAGGCGCTTATTCAAAACATCATTTATTTCCTTTTTAGCGGGGCTGACTAGGATCGAACGGTTGCCTAAAGCCCTTGGCCCCCATTCCATAGCTCCGTTGAACCTGCCGATTATTTTGCCTTCATAAATAAGTTTGCCTAAAACCTCATGGTAATTTTCAACCTTTTTGTAAGCTAAACCATATTTGTTCAGGCTCTGCTCTATTTCTATTTCGCTGTATTCCGGCCCTAGATAAATATTTTTGAGCGGTTCCCATTCTTTTTTCCCGGGTAAATTCATCCAGATATAAAGGGCAGCTCCTAAAGCAGTTCCGGCATCGCCCATTGCCGGCTGGATGTAGATATTTTCAACTTCGGGAATTTCGCGGATTCTCTGATTAATCTTAACATTAGCTGCAACGCCTCCGGCAAAACAAATTTTGGTTTTCTGGCTTTTATCCAATTTTGCGCGAATATAGGCAGTCACCGCTTCTTCGGATAATTTCTGTATGCCGGCGGCAATATCTTTGGGCTCAAAGGCGCCCATTTTATCTTTTAAAAAATTGTGGTACATCTGATAACCAACAGCGAAATTTATCAACTCCCCCTGCATGGAACGGATGTAATTCCTATGCATAAAACCGCCCCGGTCAACATATTTCTCAAAATATCCGATGGGGTCCTTCTCCAGCCCCTTCTGGTTATGAGCATTATTTTTCAAAAGCCCTTTCTCAAAGTTAAAAAGGCTATTCATTAAAGGAAAACTCTTGGCGTAGTCGCCGAAAGCGGCCAGCCCGGTGATTTTGCCTTCGTGCCGGTTAATTTTAAACCCCAAAAAATTAGTCACTGACTGGTAAAATTGGCCTATAGAGTGAAGGCAGTTTATGCGGTCAAAGCAATTGATAACTCCGTCTTTAGCAACAAAAAATGCCCCGCAGGCTCCGTCACCTTTACCGTCATTAGTAACAATAACCGCGTCTCTCCATGGCGAGGTAAAATAGGCGCTGGCAGCATGGGCTAAATGGTGGTCAACCAAGCGGATTTTCTCTTTAGGGAAACCCATCTCGGCTAAAGAAGAATAAAAAAGCTTGGCTAACGGTTTAGTTAAATCTACCTTATAG
>CAZNWL010000234.1:0-1667 GCA_964577045.1 uncultured Planctomycetia bacterium
ATTACCGCTCAATCCGCGAGAAAAAGGGAAGTTCGGATTTTCATTCAAATTGGCTGCCCGGTGAGGACTCGAACCTCAAAAGACAGAACCAAAATCTGTTGTGTTACCAATTACACTACCGGGCAATATTGGCGGTATAAAACTATTCCAAATCTTCGACTTTCTCTTCTTCCCGGCGGTGTTCTTTACTGGGAGATGCCTTCTCGCGCTGATAGGCATCCAGGACTTTGCTCTGAAGATAATCGCGAAATTCCTGATTAATCGGGTGGGCTAAATCCTGATGGGTTGCTCCCCGACTTTCTTCGCTACTTCTGGGGGTAGGCGGTAACTGCACCCCGCAATAGTTGCAATACTGGCTGCCCACATCGACTTTTTTACCACAGCGGGGGCAAAACTGCTTCAATTTACGCGCTGGCATAGCTACAAAAAGGCCGCTATTTCCTTCAATGACCTTGATATTCCTTACCACAAAAGAATTATCAAGCGCAATTGTTGCGTAGGCTTTAAGCCGTTTTCCCTCACCTTCACGAAGCGAAATCCTGACCTCTGTGATCTCCATCGACTTTACCTCCTTTTCTAGATGTATCTCCCGTGATTAGCTAATTTCTAAAGGTCTCTTTTCTATTCAAAAAGTCTCTGCCTCAAACACTTTCCACGAAGACGGCAGGTTGTTTTCAAAAGCTAAAGGAGTATCAATCGTATAGAGAGCACTGCCTGAACCGGTTACTTTGGCAAAAATACCTCTTCCGGCGAGATAAAGTTTTGCTTTCCTAAGCTCCGGACAAAACGCACAGGCTCCTTCCTCTAAAGCGTTAAAAAGGCCTTTTTTAATTAAAAGGCTATCTTTACGCTTAAGCGCGTTTTGTAATATATTAGCACTATTAAAAAACTTTGTCAATTTCGGTTTAAGCCGGGCATAAACTTCTTTGGTGGATATCGATTTTCCCGGCCAAATAATGTGATGTTTGAGTCGGATTTTCGCCTCGAAAGGCCTCACCTTTTCACCCCTGCCCCAGATAAAGGCAAAACGGCTTTGAGAAAGAAAAAAATTCACATCGCTGCCCAGAGTTCGGCCTAAGTGATAAAACTTTTTTTGGCTTAAACCTAAGTCGAATAAAGCATCCAAAGCTAGAAGGGTGCTCGCGGCATTGGATGAACCGCCGCCCAGCCCTGAACCTACAGGTATGTTTTTCTTTAGTTTTATGTTTAAACCATAAGGGATCCGGCAGTGTTTCTTTATCAACAAAGCTGCTTTGACCGCTAAATTATCCTGGGTTTCTAAACTCTTCAGGCTGGATGAAATCCTAACTTCGGGGCTTGCGCTTACGCTAATCTCGATTTCATCCTTCAATGATATACGTTCGACTATGCTTTCGAGGCGGTGGAATCCTGCCTTGCCGGCAGGCAGGCCGTTGGAATATTTACCTGTTACATTAAGGTAAAGGTTTATTTTGGCGGGGCTTAAGACCTTTATTTTACTTCCGTAAAAATTCTTCGCATTTTTTCGCGATACAATTAGCCGAGAGTCCATAGCATTCCATAAGCTCTTTTGGTGAACCTGATTGGCCGAACCGGTCTTCAACGCCTATGCGTTCAACCAAAACAGGACAATCATGAGACAATGTTTCACATACTGCTGAATATAATCCGCCGGTTACCTGATGCTC
>CAZNWL010000235.1:0-1624 GCA_964577045.1 uncultured Planctomycetia bacterium
GATAATCCCAGGGCTTATTTGTGGGATTATTAACATGACCCCTGATTCTTTTTCCGGCGACGGCTTATTAGGGGAATCTGGCAAAGCCATTTTAGCCAAGGTAGAAGATATGTGGCGCGCGGGAGCTAAAATAGTGGATATCGGCGCCGAATCTTCGCGCCCTTTTTCAAAGCCAATTAAAGAGAAAGAGGAAGTCATGAGGTTGATTCCAACGCTTCGGGCTATCCGAAAAGAATTTAAAAAGATTTTAGTTTCGGTAGATACTTATAAATATAAAGTGGCTAAGGCCGCAGTAGAAGAAGGAGCGGATGTAATCAATGACATTACGGCTTTAAGGGGCGACCCCCGCAAGGCTTTATTGGTTAAGCGCTATAAGTTAGGCTGTATTCTTATGCATATGAAAGGCGTGCCTCGCACTATGCAGTTTCATCCGGCATATCAGGATGCGGTGAGCGAGGAAATCGATTTTTTTAAAGAAAGGCTGGCTTTCTGTAACAGCCAGGGTATAAGTAGAGAACAGATAATGATTGACCCGGGAATAGGTTTTGGCAAAAACCTTTCCGACAACCTTAAGCTTTTGAATGAGCTGTATAAGTTTAAGATTTTCGGCCTGCCTTTATTTTTAGGTTTGTCGCGCAAATCTTTTATTGGTAAAATAACTAAGGCCGACGTATCCGAACGCCTGGCAGGAAGCATTTCCGCGGCTATCATGAGTTTAAGCCGGGGGGCATCGGTTTTCCGCGTGCACGATGTAGCGGAAACCGCCCAGGCTTTGAAAGTAGCTTCTAAAATTACAGATAACTAATGGAACTTATTCTCAAAACTTTGACTTGGAAGAATATCGTTGAAATAATAATCCTTTGGGCGGTGATTTACCGGATTTTTCTTTTTTTAAAAGGGACCAAGGCTTTTTATCTTTTGCGGGGAATAATTTTTCTGGTAATCGCTCTTTTGGCTTTTTATTTTTTAAGTTTCCCGGTTCTCACGCACCTTTTGACCTATTTTTTTGCTTTTTTCCTTATTTTGGCAGTGATTATTTTTCAGCCGGAATTGCGCGACGGCCTTATCCATTTAGGTAAGCGCCATATCTTCTATGTTGAGCCTAAAAGAGAAGAGGTGGAAAATATCTTGCGGGAAATAGTTTCCGCCTGCGGCGTTCTTTCTCGGAAAAAAATTGGTGCGCTTATTGCGATTAAAAGAGAAATCGGGCTGAATAAATTTGTTGAAAGTGGAGTAGTTCTCAACGCCGATATCAGTTCCGAATTCATCCAAAACATTTTTTATCCTTTTGCGCCTTTGCATGATGGGGGTGTGATTATTGAAGGGCCTAAACTAATAGCTTCATCCTGCCTTTTTCCGCTTAGCGAGAATCAGAATTTAGAAAAATCCTTAGGCATGCGCCACCGGGCCGCAATCGGTCTTTCCGAACATACCGACGCATTGGCGATAGTAGTTTCTGAAGAAACGGGAGCAATATCGCTGGCGATTGGCGGCCAGCTGACTCGGGAGCTTGCGCCTACGGATTTGTTCACCATACTTAAAGGGCAGTTGACTAGCCCCAGATAGTTTATGGAAATTTTAAAAAAGTTTAGTCTGCAAAAAGCAATTACGCATAATTTCTGGC
>CAZNWL010000236.1:0-1605 GCA_964577045.1 uncultured Planctomycetia bacterium
ATATCCATAGGCGACTATATTCTTTCCGGTGGGGAACTGGCGGCAATGGTGTTTATAGATTGTTTAACCCGCCTGATTCCGGGGGTTGTTTCCGACAAAGAGTCGGTTAAGAATGAAAGTTTTGAAAACAGCCTTTTGGATTTTCCGCATTATACCCGGCCCGAAGATTTTCGCGGGTATAAAGTGCCGAAAGTCCTGCTTTCGGGAAATCATAAGAAAATAAAGGAGTGGAGGGAAAAGAAAGCGCTGGAAATAACCAGAAAAAAAAGACCCGATTTATTATTAAAATAAAAGATGGAGGTTTAAGATGGATAAGCTGTTTATGGTGGAAAAAGAATTGAAAGAGTCGTTAAAAAAGGACTACCCCGCGTTTACAGCCGGAGATATCATCAAAGTTTATTATAAAATCCGGGAAAAGGACAAGACGCGCCTGCACCCCGTTGAAGGGGTGGTGATAAAAATTCAAGGCCAAATGCACCGTAAATCCTTTACGGTACGCCGCCTCTCTTATGGAGAAGGCTACGAGGTGACTTTCCCTTATTATTCTCCTAACATTGAGAAGATAGAGTTTGTGAAAGAAAGCCGCCGCCGCAGCCGGCGCAGCCGCCTTTATTATTTAAGGGAGAAATCAGGGAGAGACGCCACTATAGCCTGATGATAGTTGGTATTGATGAAGCTGGAAGAGGCCCTTTAGCCGGGGTAGTCACCGCTTGCGCGCTTTGTTTTAAACAGCGGCCTACTTTTAAGGTCAAAGATTCAAAGGCTCTTTCAGCCGCCGGTCGCCAGAAACTTTTTCTCTGGCTTTTGGATAATGCTCAATTTTCAGTGGAAGTGGCTTCGGTTGCCGAGATTGACAAGTTTAATATTCTGGAAGCTACTTTCCTCGCTTTTAACCGGGCGATCGGATCTTTGCTGAAGAAGTCGCCAGAGTTAGAGCAGGCAAAGTTTATAGTTGACGGAAATATTTTCCGCACTGGCCTGGCGCTTGATTATCAGTGCTTGAAAGAAGCTGACCGGCTTGTAGCCGAAGTAGCCGGCGCTTCGATTATAGCCAAAGTAACCAGGGACCACCTGATGCAAACGCTGGATTTTTTATATCCGGAGTGGAATTTCTCTAAACATAAAGGCTATCCGACTAAAGAGCATTTTTCTTTGATAAAGAAGCATTCTTTATCGCCGTTTCATAGAAAAAGTTTTGAACCTTGTAAATATGAAAAATTATAGAGCCGAATTCAAACCTTATCTCCAGGATTTAGCGAAGCGCAAGCCTTCTCCTGGCGGTGGCAGTGTAACCGCTCTTTCGTTTTGCCTGGGGATTTCTCTTTTAGAGAAGGCAATAAATTATTCTTTACCGAAAGTAGGGGTACACAGCTGTATGCCCCTACAAAAAGGGCTGGTGGTTTTAAAGAGGTTAAAAAATAAAATCTATCCTGGGATTGACCGGGACGCAGAGATTTTTGCAAAAATTATGGCTCATCAGGGCGCCCGGCGTTTAAAATTTATCCGGCAAAGCGAAGCTATGGTCGTTGGGCTCGGCCGCGCTTCCCAGCAAGCGTTTTTAGTTGCCAAAGCCTTAAAATCTGGTATAAAAAAAGGTATAATCAG
>CAZNWL010000237.1:0-1596 GCA_964577045.1 uncultured Planctomycetia bacterium
AAGAGTTCTTAAAGAAAGGCTATCGCTTTGACGAGGACCCCTCTGATTGCCAGGTGGTTTTAGTAAACACTTGCGGTTTTATTGATCCGGCCAAAGAAGAATCTTTAAATGTTTTGGCCAAAGCTTTAGAGTTAAAGAAGAAAAAAAAGATAGGAAAAATCATCGTTTGCGGATGCTTGGTTGAGCGCTATAAAGAACAGCTTAAAAAATCCTACCCCCAAGTCGATGAATGGAGAGGAGTGCTGGCTTTGAACAAATTTTCTCCTTACCGCCATCCAGCAAATTTGTATAGCCGGTTTTTAAAGATTTCCGAAGGCTGCCTGAATGCCTGCAGTTATTGCGCGATACCTTTAATCAAAGGCAGCCTCAAGAGCCGCAGCCTCGCAGATATCTTAGAGGAAGTAAAGTTCTTCAACCGAATAGGCACTGCAGAGCTTAATCTAATCGGCCAGGATATTACCAGCTGGGGTAAAGATTTAAAACCAAAGCAGCGGCTGCCATCCTTGCTAAAAGAAATCATCAAAAATTCTAAAAATATAAACTGGATACGCCTGATTTATACGCATCCCCGCCATGTTACTGAAGAGCTTTTAAAGCTTATTGCCGATACTGAAAAAATTTGTAAATATATTGATTTGCCTATTCAGCATATCAATGATAAAATTTTAAAGGCAATGAACCGCAAAATCAGCTCAAAAGAGATAAAAGACTTAATTCATAAAGTCAGAAAACTCATCCCTGATTGCGTAATTCGTACTTCAGTGATTGTCGGTTTTCCCGGAGAGACCGAAGAAGAGTTTAAGGAGTTGCTTGGGTTTTTGGAGGATACCCGGTTTGAGCACCTTGGTGCTTTTGTCTATTCGCGGGAACAAGGAACGCCGGCCTATGGTTTCAAAGGGCTGATTCATAGCAGCACTAAAAAGCGGCGTTATGCCGAACTCATGAACTTGCAGCGGGAAATTTCTGCCAAAAGTTTACGCAGATTCGTCGGTAAAGAACTTGATGTTTTGGTGGAAGAAAAAAATGGCAGCCGCTGCTTTGGCCGCACCCAGTTTGACGCTCCGGAAGTTGACGGCGGAGTTTTTATCAATAAACGTAATCTAAAAATCGGCCAATTCTACCGGGCAAAAATCGTGGACAGTTACGAATACGATTTAATCGCTGTATGAACATAGCCAATAAACTTACGCTTTTACGGATACTTTTAGCCTTTATCTGCATCGGCCTGATTTTACAAAACCGCCTTTTTTCTTTAAGCCTGGCTTTTATTGTTTTCGGCCTAGCTTCTTTAACTGACTTTTTAGACGGCCGTCTAGCCCGTAAATACAATTTAATTTCAGATTTAGGAAAAATCCTTGACCCGCTGGCGGATAAGATTTTGATTATCGGAGTATTTTGCGCTTTTTTGCAATTAGGAACAGTGAATGCCTGGATGGTGACCATAATAATGTTAAGAGAGTTTATCATCACAGGGCTGCGTTTATACGGGTTAAATAAAGGAGTGGTTTTGGAGGCAAAAAGCCTTGGCAAACATAAAACTTTATCCCAGGTAGTCGGGATAGGAGTAATTTTTATCAGCCTTATTCTGGCTAAAAT
>CAZNWL010000238.1:0-1555 GCA_964577045.1 uncultured Planctomycetia bacterium
TTTTATGATTACAGAGATTAGAAAAAGATTACGAAGATTAAAAAAATCGCTGTAATCAAACTATTACATCTTAAAATCCTTGCCCAGATAAACCTCCCTGGCTTCGGCGTGATTGATTAAATCATGGGAAGTTCCGGAAATCAAAATCTTTCCTTCGGAAATTAAATAGGCTCGGTCGGTAATCGAAAGCGTTTCTCGGACGTTATGGTCGGTGACCAGAATCCCGATACCTTTGCTTTTCAGTTCGGAAATTATTTCTTTGGCTTCGCCGACTACAATCGGGTCAATGCCGGAAAAAGGCTCATCCAAAAGCAGAAACGAAGGGTTAGTCACCAAGGCCCGGGTAATTTCCAAGCGCCGCATTTCTCCGCCGCTTAAAGTATAGGCCCGGCTTTTACGCAGATGAGCGATATTTAGTTCTCTAAGCAAAGTTTCCAAACGCTTCAGCCTCTCTGAACGGTTTAAGGGCAAAATTTCTAAAATCGCCATAATATTCTCTTCAACAGTTAATTTGCGAAAGACCGACGGCTCCTGGGAAAGATAGCCGATGCCAAACTTAGCCCGGGTATGAATCGGGAAAGCGGTAATTTCCTGGTTGTCAAAAGTTATCCTGCCCTGGTCAGGGGCGATTATTCCTACCACCATATAAAAAGTGGTAGTTTTACCGGCTCCGTTAGGGCCGAGCAAACCTACGATTTCGCCTCTACGCACAGAAAGCGACACGCCTTTGACTACGGTTTTGGAACCGTAGGATTTAGTCAAATTATTTACTTCTAAAAGCCGCATAGCATCAAAAACCCCCGAGGGTATTGTTGCCTTCTTCGGGATAATAAATTAATCTCGGCCTTCCTTCCAAAACTAGCTTATCATCTTTCCCTATATAGGTTGCCTTGTCCGCATAAGTCTCGCTGCCCGCTCTAAGGATTTTTACATTTCCTTCGGAAACTATTTTAATTATGGTTTTGGTCTGGGGGTCAAAATAAAGGGTGCATTTATCGGAAAAAACCTGGCCCTGGGGATGGGTAACCACCACATTCTCATTGAAAACCGCCTTGCCCTGGTTGTATTCGATCTCTAAAGGACCGGTGCAAGTGGCATTAATCGGCTCTTTGGTTTGCTCGTCAGGAAGAGTAACGGTCACATCCTGCTTAAAGTCAGCCTCTTTCATTTCCGTGTCTGCGGACATGCCTTTGGCAGTTATCTCCATAGAATCCCGGGTAGCCTTAACCCAATCCTGGGTCTCAATTAAATTTTTAGCCTTCTGCCAACTCAAAGAGTCAGTAATAATCCTGGCTCCGTCCTTATTTTCGATATTGACATTTTTTTCCAGATAGACATCAAGGCTTTGCCGGTTGAGGCGGGCTTTATCCGAGGTTATAACGATAGTATCGTTTTTCAAATAATAGTTGGCCTTCATAGTTTGGATATCCACATAATCATCATAAACAAAAGCTTCTGTGCCGCGCACTTCCCAATCAAAGGAACCGTCCTCTTTGAAATTAGAAAGGTAGAAATCCTTGATATTCTGCTGGGAATAAGCCTGGCTGACTAATGA
>CAZNWL010000239.1:0-1542 GCA_964577045.1 uncultured Planctomycetia bacterium
GCAATATCTTGCTGATATTGGCCGGGAATCGAACCGGGTTTTTCCGATTTACCTAAAATATCTTCCATAGTAAGACTCCAACCATAAATTTCTTTGGTAGCTGGAGACTCAAAAAGGCCAGAAGGTTTAACTACTAGCAAAGGAATCTTTCCTAATTTAGTATCAAAACCTTGATAAAATTTTTCTTTATAAATCGGCCGGCCATAAGCCGCTAACCCCATGGTTTTTCCTTCGTTGCCTAAAGTGCCTAATTGCAGCCACTCGGTAATATAAGTCCAGAGCCAGCCTAAAGAATGCGGCCTAAGCACTTCAGCTTTCCTTATCAAGCCCTTTGGAGTGGCATGATAAATGGCGGTAGTATCATTTTCGCCGTTTCCGTCAACAGTAATCACTGCCGCGCTAGAAAAAGGCGAGAGAGCAAACGTGCCTAAAGCATGGCAGAGATGATGCGGCACTTCGGTTATCCGCGCTGAAGTTAACCCCATGGAAGAAACTAAATTTTCCCGCCAATGAAACTCCTGCCTTACCACAGCTTCGTGCCGGGCAGCCATCTCTTTTCCGTATAAAGACTTATGACGCTGGAATATCTTCTCAAACTCCTTAAGAGAGAAAGCCAAACCTACCCCGGCGATATCTTTTTTATCAATCCCCGAACGCTTAAACATATACTCCAAGGCAAAATACGAAGAGGTCGGCTGGTAACGGTTCTTGATAATTTTCTCTTCCTCAACCCCAAAAATAAGGTTAGCCTTTTCATCCACGAGATAAAAAGCTGCGTCATGCGCCAAGATGTTTATTCCTAAAAAATATTTCATTAAGCTCCTTAATTAAGCCTGCGAAACCCTGATTTAGCTACCTGTCCTTTTAAACGTTTCTCTACTTCTTTTTTATCCAACGCTTCTTTAATAAAGCTGAATACCAAAGCCGAGGCTTTAAGGTATTGATGCACATGCTCTTTTTGATGCGCGTAGTTTGCGTAAAAACGGTTTGCCGCCAAGAATCCTTTTTCCAGCATTTCTTGGACAAAAAGAGTCATCATTGCCTGGCCTTCGGGATAGCTAAAAGAAAAATGGCTCATCGGCGGTATGCCGCCGGCTTCTATCTCCAAACCGCTTTCTTTGGCGCATTTTTTCCAGCCTTCCTGCACCAAGCGGCCGATTTCCACCAGATGCGCTCCGACGTTGAGCCTGCGGTGTTTACGGATAGTGGCTATGGCAGCGGCCGGGCCGATTCTATCGGTCCAATAAGTGGAGCTGATAAAAGTATCCTGCACTGCATTCATTACCTTTTCTCTGCCGATAGCTGCTCCCATAGGATAGCCGTTGCTCATGCCTTTAGCAAAAGCGGCGATATCCGGCATAACGCCGAATAAAAGATGCGCGCCGCCGGAATTCATCCGAAAGCCCGAAGATACCTCGTCAAAAATTAAAACCGCGCCGGTTTGGTCGGCAATTTTACGCACTGCCTCCAAGAATCCTTTCTGGGGCGGGTCGTTTCTAATCGGCTCCATCACGATTGCTGCCAAATTGCCTTTAGTATTCC
>CAZNWL010000240.1:0-1506 GCA_964577045.1 uncultured Planctomycetia bacterium
ATATTGTACGAGTTTAAAATCTCAGGACATTATCCAGACCTTAAGAGAAGCTAAAATTACGGTTTTAATTGGCGTGCCACAACTTTTTTCTTTGTTGCATAAGGGGATATTTGATAAAATAAAAAAGATTCCCCGTGTTCTTTTAATTGCAGTTTCACCACTTATTAAGGCCAAAGTACGTCGATATTTTGGCGGAAATCTAAGGCTTTTGGTAAGCGGCGGAGCGCGGCTTGAGCCAGAGATTGGGCAGGGCTTGTCGCGGCTTGGGTTTAAATTTATTGAGGGTTATGGCTTGACGGAAACTTCACCCATTGTAACTTTAAATCCCCTTAAAAAAGTAAAGTTTGGTTCGGTAGGCCTGCCCATACCTGATGTGCAAATAAGAATCGAGCATCCTGATAAAAATGGCATCGGAGAAGTGCTGATCAAGGGCCCAAATGTAATGCAGGGTTATTTTAAACAGCCAGAACTTACTGCTCAGGTTATAAAGGATGGTTGGTTTTATTCGGGCGATCGAGGCTATTTAGATAAAGACGGATATCTTTTTCTTGTCGGCAGAGAAGCTGAGGTAATTGTCTTAAGTTCAGGCAAAAATATCTACCCGGAAGAATTGGAAGCGTATTACTCGCAAAGCCCCTACATTAAAGAAATCTGTATTGTGCCCAGACAGGAAAAAGCCTTTGGTTATCTTAAAAATTCGCTTTTCGCCATCATTGTTCCCAATTTGGAATATTTTAAACAAAAGAAAGAGGCGAATATTCAGGAAAAGATACGTTGGAATTTGGAAACTTTAGCTAGGAATTTGGCCTCCTATAAACATATTATGGGCTTTATGCTGACTAAAGAAGAGCTACCGCGCACCGCCTTAAGAAAGATTAAGCGTTATCAAGTCGTACAGAGATACTTAGAGAAAATGCCTGTCTTTGAAAAAATTGAAGAGAGGATTCTTTTAGAAGATGAGCCCGATATTTTCGATAAAGAAATGGCAAGAAAAATTATCAATTATATCTCTGGAGAGTTAAATCGGCCTGTATCTTTAGAGAGCCATTTAGAGATAGATTTAGGTATCGATTCCTTAAGCAGAGTAGAATTGGGGCTGGGCCTTGAGTCGCTTTTAAAGATAAAGATTCCCGACGATTTACTCTACAGTGTCGCTACCTTAAAGGAAGTCATACTAAATATTCAAAATCTCACAAGAGAATCTGGCGCGCTAGCGCAAGAAGGCCTTAAGAATTGGAATCAAATTTTAAAAGAACTTCCTGCGGAGGAGGTAATAAAAAAGATTAAATTGGATTTCGGCATTTATGAAAGGGTGCTTACTTGGATAATCCAAAATTTTTTTTCATTTATTTTTAGAATATTTTGGATTTTAAGAACAGAAGGAAAAAGACGCCTGCCTAAACGAGGCCCGTATTTAATTTGCCCTAACCACGCCAGTTTCTTAGACGGATTATTTATTTTTAGCAGTCTGCCTTTTAGGGTTGCTATAGATACATATTTCTTAGG